>JAESTI010000333.1 GCA_016763665.1 Bacteroidia bacterium
ACTCTCCTTCCCTTATGATGATATTTATATCAACATTTATGAAACTCAACACACCTTTGGTGGAGATGGCACCTATACAATTAATGTAGAAGACCCTAACAGAAATGATGGAGTTGTAAATATTCCTGGCTCTGTTAATATTCCATTTTATATTGAAACAATATTAACCATTAACCCCCTATTAGGTGGAGTAAATAATTCCCCACGCCCATTACAACCACCCATTGATATTGGTTATGTTGATTTTCCTTATATATATAACCTTAACGCCTATGATGAGGATGGCGATAGCTTATCATACTCCTTAATACCTTGCAAAGGAAAGGATGGTAAAACTATTGATACATATAATGATCCCGAAGCGAGTACCTCACTTACGATTGATAAATTCACTGGAGAAATTAATTGGAATACTCCTGTTGAAATCGGAGAATATAATATTGCCATATTAATTAAAGAATATCGAACGGTAAATAACAAAGCATTTAAAATTGGTTCTGTAATTCAGGATATGCAAATAAATGTACTGAAAACCGATAATGATGTCCCACTTTTATTTCTGCCCGAAGATACTTGTGTAATAGCCGGTGCTCTACTAAGTTTTGAAGTTTTAGGAGTAGATGATAGTAATGAAGTAGTGACTCTTACCGCAACTTCAGGCCCACATAAACAAAGTTCCAGCCCAGCGCAATTTGATCAACCAAAAAGTGCGTTAGATTCTGTTACTTCTACTTATATCTGGCAAACAAACTGCTCCCATGTACGAGAAGAATATTATCAAGCAACATTTAAAGTAATTGATAATCATGATGATTTCCCTCAATGGGCAATGAAGTCAATTAAAATATGGGTTCTGGGCCCTCCTGTTCAAAACCCAACAGCAAAAGCCAGTGGCAACGCTATTGACCTTACCTGGAATAAATATGAATGCAGTAACATAAAAGGATACAATATTTATAGAAAGTTGAGCTACTATGGGTTTACTCCAGACAGTTGTGAAAATGGAGTACCGGCCTACACGGGATACAGCTTATTAAATGAAATTACTGGGCGTAATACCACATCTTATACCGATGATAATGATGGAAATGGCCTGGCAAGAGGTTTTGTATATTTTTATATGATTACTGCACTATTTACGAACGATGCCGAGAGTATTGCATCTTTTGAAGTTGGTGATACACTTATTAAAGATGTACCGGTTATTACAAATGTTAGTATTGGTGTTACGGATAAATCTACAGGAATAGATACACTGATTTGGTCAAAACCGATCATTGAAGATTCAGCTGCAATTCCAGGGCCATACAAATACTTCATTTATAGATCTGATGATTTCAAAGGGAATAATCTCACATTTTTAGATTCCCTTACAAATATCAACGATACTATTTATATTGATTCAAATTTGAATACGGTTGATAATCCCTATTCATACAGAATTGATTTTTATAACAACACGCCCGGAAATATATTTTTTGTTGGCTCAAGCACAACTGCTTCTTCAATTTACTTAAGTCTAAAGGGAGCTGATAACCAAATTGCGTTGACCTGGAAAGACAATGTTTCCTGGCAAAACTATCAGCATATTATTTATAGAAAAAATGATACTACCGGGAAATATGACTCTTTAGGAATTTCAACCACAAATTCTTTTACTGATACCCATCTGGTTAATCTAAAGGAATACTGCTACTTAATAAAATCATTAGGAACTTTTTCCGCTCCAGGATTCAAATCTCTACTAGTTAATTACTCACAAAAAGCATGCGGTTATCCCATAGATACTATTCCAACCTGTCCTCCAGTGTTAACTGCCACCAATGATTGTGATTTAGAAACTGGAGTTAATTGTTCAAAAAGCGTGTTTTACAATAGTCTGTTGTGGACCAACCCTAATGATACCTGTGACAGCGCATCAAGTAACTTTGATGATGTAATAAAATACGTGATCTATTATTCCCCTGATACTACTTCAGATATCAAAAACATGACTGTCTTAGATACAATACAATCACCAACAAAAACAGATACTACCCACGAATTAACAACATCAATAGCGGGTTGTTATGCGGTCACTTCGATTGACTCCTTTTACAATGAAAGTGCTCCCAGTAATTTTGTTTGTCTGGATAATTGCCCGATTTATGAACTGCCAAATGTATTTACACCCAATGATGACGGCTCTAATGACAAATTCAACCCCCATAATCCATATTGCTTTGTCGAGAGCGTTCATACAAGGATATATAATCGTTGGGGCCAACTGGTTTTTGAAGACAAAGAAAACACAGATATTAACTGGAACGGTCAGTTAAAAAATGAAGGCAAGCCTTGTACCCCATCCGTTTATTATTACGTTTGTACAATTAATGAACGACATGTTTACGGAATCATTTCAACACAGAGAAAAGGATTTATACAATTGATGAGATAGGTATGTTTACCGGAATAATTGAAACACTCGCTGAGGTTATTGATTTGAACAAAGAAAATTCCAATCTCCATATTACTTTTAGATCTGATATTACCTCCGAATTAAAAATAGACCAAAGTATTGCTCACAATGGGGTATGTTTAACTGTTGTTGATTTGAATAAAGACGCTTATACGGTAACCGTAATTGAAGAGACTTTGAACAGAACCAATCTTAATACATTACAAATAGGAGATAAAGCAAACCTCGAACGATGTATGAAAGTCAATGATAGATTGGATGGGCATATTGTTCAAGGACATATTGACCAGGCCGCTAAGTGTATTGAAAAAACAGACGAAAATGGAAGTTGGAATTTCACTTTTGAAATTGATAATAGCAAACATCAACTGATAATTGAAAAAGGCTCCATTGCAGTTAACGGGGTGAGTTTAACTATTACTAGAGTCACTAATTCTTCTTTTTCAATAGCTATTATTCCTTATACCTACGAACACACCAATTTTAATCAGATCAATGTTGGAGATTTGGTAAATATTGAGTTTGATGTGGTCGGCAAGTATATTCAAAGAGCAAACCAATAGCTAAATCCATCTTAGCATTGAAAAAATTCATTTTCTATTTAACTGCTACTTTAACTCTGCTTTTTCTTTTTATTTATTGCTTGCATCAAAAACGTTTTTTTGTTTATCACCTTGCCTCTAAAGCTGATAAGTTAATTGAAAGTGATTTTTTTTACCTTCAACTAAAAACAATTGAATCCGGTAAAGATGTTGTTGTATCCTACTTATTTGAATATAAAAATGACATTGAAAATTCCACCTTGCCAAAATATTATCTTACTTTAACTGATAATGTTATTGAATATCTTAAACCATTTGAAAAAGTTGAAAAGTATCCCAAAATTCCTAAAGACTACCAACCCGCCCAACTATCATATAATAACAACCAATGTGATGTTAATATAAAACTGCATGGGACTTGGTACGGACATGATACCTTAGTGCCGCTATCACCTCACCATAAAGAAGCAAAAAAATCCTACCGAATTAAGATTACAAATGAAGAATTACATGACGTGAAAGAATGGAGTTTTATTATTCCTTCTGATAGGTTTTTTGTGAGTTCATTTTTCATCAATCAAGTTTACAAAAAGCTTGGTCTTCCTTATCCGAAGTCACACTTTGGGATTCTATATATCAATGATGTATATCAAGGAATATATCATATCGAAGAAGATATTGATGAAAGTAAGAAGTATCATTCAAGAAATGAGCTAAAAAACCATATTACTTTAAAAACGAACTGTGATTCCTGTCTGATGTTTATTCCCGGAAAGGATAATTTTAAAGTGCTAAATTTTACAACTACAATTTCTGATCCTACTCTTTTGAAAAAGATCCATAATCAACTTGATAGCTTAATAATCAATATGAACGACTCAACGATTGAAAAATATTTTGATCTTGATAAAACAGCAAAACTATTATCTACTATTTATTTAAGAGGAGACTTCGGAGTTCATGACATCATAGAAAGAAACTTAAGACTTACTTATGATATTAACGAAAGT
>JAESTI010000334.1 GCA_016763665.1 Bacteroidia bacterium
ACACATATTAGAGCTTTTTTACTTAATAGCCTCAGTATTATTTATTGTGGGGCTTAAAATGTTGAGTAGCCCCGAAAGTGCCAGAAAAGGAAACATCCTGGCCGGTGTGGGTATGACTTTAGCAATAGTTGTTACCATTTTTCTATATGAATATGATCATGGGGGAACATCACATAAATTAGGAAATTACGGATGGATATTTGGAGGAATTGTACTTGGGACAATAATAGGTACCATGATAGCGAAAAAGGTCAAAATGACTGCTATGCCTCAAATGGTATCCTTATTCAATGGTATGGGGGGTGCATGCGCAGCCTTGATCTCCCTTAACGAATACCCCCATCTTAACGGAAGCGAACCTGTTACAACTACCGTGTCTATAATTGCAGGACTTATAATTGGCAGTGTTTCATTTAGCGGTAGCATGATCGCATTTGGAAAATTAGACGGAAAAATAAGTGACCCCAAGCTTCCAATTCTGAAAATTATAAATCTTATTGCATTAATAGCTGTACTTGGTTTAGGTGGATACGTAGTATCATTAGATACGCCTGATATAACACTTTTTTATATTGTTTGCGGGATAGCCCTATTATATGGTATAATGTTCGTTATGCCAATTGGTGGTGCTGATATGCCTGTAGTTATTTCCCTGCTTAACTCTTTCACTGGTGTAGCGGCTGCTTGTGGTGGATTCTTGTATGACAATATGGCCATGTTAACTGGAGGTATTTTGGTTGGATCTGCTGGGACCTTTCTTACACTTTTAATGTGTAAGGCGATGAACCGATCACTATTAAATGTAATTATTGGTTCATTTGGTGGTTCGGCTGCAGGTGCATCCGGAGATGGTGGAGATAAAACAATTAGAGAGGTAACTCCTACAGATGCCGCAATACTATTAAGTTATGCTGATAGCGTGGTAATTGTTCCCGGTTATGGCTTAGCAGTTGCACAGGCACAACATGTTTGTCATGAATTAGATAAACTACTAGAAGAAAAAGGTGTTAATGTTAAATATGCAATTCATCCAGTGGCAGGAAGAATGCCCGGCCATATGAATGTGCTACTTGCTGAAGCTGATGTTCCATATCCTAAATTGGTTGAAATGGAAGATATTAATCCACAATTGTCCAATACCACAGTAGCCGTAATTATTGGAGCCAATGACGTTGTTAATCCTGCAGCTAAAAATGATCCTACTAGCCCAATTTTTGGAATGCCTATTTTAGAAGTAGAAGATTCTGAAAATATAATCGTTCTTAAAAGAAGCATGAACGCCGGGTACGCAGGTATTGATAATGAACTTTTCTACAATGTCAAAACAAAGATGTTATTCGGGGATGCGAAGGATTCCTTAAATGAGTTGGTCAGTCAAATTAAGGCTAATTAACTCTCTAATAAACTTCAATTAATATTTTATTAGATGAGGCCTTTACTACTGTTATTTATCATATCAATAATAAGTTCTTGTCAATCCAATAGTGAGCCATCAGAAGTTTCTTCGGATTTAGTAAAAAACCCAGCAACCGCTTCTGGCAACAAGACGGAAAGTGCACTACCTGAAATATCTTTTGAAAATGTAACCCATGATTTTGGTAAAATTATTCAAGGAGAAAAAGTATCATACACTTATAAATTTACAAATACAGGAGATGCAGACCTGATAATAAGTAAAGCGGATGGAAGTTGCGGCTGCACCTTGCCTAAATGGCCAAAAGAACCCATTCCTCCAGGCGAAGATGGGGTTATTGAAGTGATTTTTAACAGCGAAGGCAAAAAAGGCATTCAGAACAAACGGATTACGCTAGTTATGAATACGATTCCAAATAAAAAAGAACTATTTTTAAAGGCTGAAGTAATTGCTTCGGCAGATTAATTCTAAATATTTTTATGATGAACTGGTTTTTATTTACATTACTAATGTCACCACCACAAGATGGAGGTGAAAGCAAAGGGTATGGTAATATTATCTTTCTTGGTGCGATCATGTTGGTGTTTTATTTTTTTATGATCCGTCCTCAGACAAAAAAAATGAAGGATCAAAAGAAATTTCAAGCAAATCTTGATAAGGGAGCAAAAGTCGTTACAATAGGCGGAGTTCAAGGGAAAATAATTGGCGTAAGTGAGAAGTCGTACGTAATTGATTCAGAAGGTACGAAACTAAAAATAGACATTTCTGCCATTTCTATGGATATGACCAAGAAACTGCAGGAATCAGATAATTAGTACTTAGAGTGAGCTAGTGTAACGATTGGTAAATAAGTTATAACTAAATTGGATATTAAATCCTATGAGGGTTAAATCCTAAATTCTAATATCTAAACTCTAAACAATCTCCAATGTTCAAAACACCAAGTTGTAATAGTAAACAGTTTGGAATTTATTATTTTCGTAATTTGTTATTGTTTAGTATTTAGGGTTTAGTGCTTAGTATTTTATGAAAAATAGTAACCCAATTAACAAATTTTTACGCTAGAATATGGATACTTCATTATTAAAGTATCTTAGAAACAACTCGTTCAAGAATAATCTTACCTCCAATAAGAGATTAATATTATTTACAATATGCTTTGGAATCTCATTGGTGTTTTGGCTATTGACAATTTTGTCCAAGCCATATAAAGATTCTATAGAGGTTCCCATTATTTATGCGAATACACCCCAAGACAAGATCCTGATAAACAAACCTCCTTCCACTATTCAATTGCATGTCGAAGCAACAGGCTGGGAGTTATTAAGCTATGCCTTTAGATTGGAACATGATCCAATTGCAATCGATTTGGCTGGCGGGACTAATAGAATCACCAAAATTGCAACACAATCCAGAGTTGCAGATATGAATCTGCAACTATCAAAAAATCTGACAGTCCTTTCAGTATATCCTGATACTTTATCTTTTGTATTTGATGATAAAGTAAACAAAACAGTTCCTATAAAATTGAACTCCAACCTTACTTTTAAAAATCAGTTTGGGCTTTCTGGGGAAATTATATTGTCTCAGGAAAATATAGAAATAAGCGGCCCTGCCTCTACCTTGGACACAATTAAATTGTGGGAAACAAATTATATTGAGTTGGAAGATTTAGATAAATCTCAAAATATTCAGGTAAAACTCGCTGATCCAAAAAATAGCCAAATTGGTATCCCTAAAATATCAATAGACGTCAAGATTCCTGTAGACAAATTTACCGAAAGCTCTGTAAAAGTTCCTTTGCAAATAGTTAAGAAAAGTAATGAATCAAATTTAAAGATATTCCCAAAAGAGGTGGAGATCAAATTTCAGGTGGCATTGTCGAATTTTGTAATGGTTAATGCGGATTTATTCATTGCTATTGTAAATTTTGATAAA
>JAESTI010000335.1 GCA_016763665.1 Bacteroidia bacterium
GTCATCGGTGAAGGTGGTAATATTACCAGGAATAGAATCAAGTATTACGAAGTTGGAATCAGATGTACCTCTCCATATCTTATAAGTGCTAAAAGTGAAACCTTCGTAGTTTTCCCAAATTAAATTGATAACGTCATTAACTCCTAGGTTTAGTGTCAAATGCATTGTCTTATGGAAACTACTTAATCCAGATTCATTACCACATGAATCCAATACAGATAGTTTATACCTATAAGATCTTTGTTTAGGATTGGAGGTGGTGTCTAGGAAAATACTTAGATCTGAGTTGGATACATTTCCAATTAGATCATAAACATTGCTTTGTGATCCCTCTTTGTAGATATTATATGATTCTACTTTGTCGATATTTATTTTTTCCCAAATGATGAGATTATCCGCGCTGGAGCTATCAATTGTAACAAAGCAAATATTTTCAGGTAGCGGTGTTACAGTGATCATGACACTGTCTGTATTTGAACAACCATCCTCGTTTTTTACAGTTACAACATAGACAGTATTTGAATCAGGTTTTGCGAAAGGGTTTGATGTTGCATGATTATCAAGTCCCGTTGTTGGGCTCCAGAAATACGATTCACCTCCGGAGGCAGATAATTGAATACTATCTCCTCTACAAATAATTTGGTCAGATCCAGTAACTGCCAATGGAAGAGATGCAGGAGTACAGTAGCTTGCTTCCCAGCCCGATGTGTTTACCATTTCATCTGAAATGAACAGTAGATACATTGAGCCTCCACTGGAAGTTAAAGTAGGAGGTAGGTCAGAACCACTATAAGAACCAAGAAGAGGATCGTTATCGGAAGTTCCATCATAAACAATCACTCTGTCAAGTTTGTCTTCAGTTTTAAAGTAATTAAAGTTCAATGTTATTGACGTGGCACCTCCAGGTTGCAGCAACCACTCGCAATTAGAATTATTTGCATATTTCCCTGATCCGCTGCCATCGCTAAAAGTACCTGATGGTTTCGTAAGGGTTACTAACCCGCTACAGAATCCTAAAAACTCAGCATCGTAAACTGCTTGCCAACCTTTTGCTGTAATAGTATCATCTGAAATAAACTGAACAAACATCTGACCCGCTGTGGACTTTAGTTCACTGGGCAGGCTATCACCGGAAAAGGTTCCCAAGATAGTTCCGGTTTCATCTTCTCCATCATAAACTATTACTTTATCATTTAAAGTTTGTGTTTCAAAAGATAAGAATGTCAATGTAATTGATGAGGCTCCTGATGGTTGAATTAACCATTCACAATTGGAATTATTGGCATAGTTACTTGAATCACTTCCGTCACTTATTGTGTCATAAGATGCAGTAAAATAATATGATCCATTACAGTTTCCTTCGTATTTTGATGTGTATTTCGCTTTCCACCCAGCTTGTGTGGAGTCATTGTCAGTTTTGAAATGTATTAGCATTGTTCCTGCTGAAGATGATAGGTTTCCAGGTAAGTTTGTTCCACTAAATACGCCAAGTAATGAATCAGCAGTTGTAGCTCCATCATATACAAAAACACTATCTGCATTTTTTTCTGTATCAAATGACTTGAAGCTAAGATCTATTGAGGCGGCACCTGCGGGTTGTATCAGCCATTTGCAATCTGCATTGTTATTATAATCATACGACCCACTACCATCGCTTATTATTCCTGTAGAAGTTGTAAATGTGTCAGTGCCTGAACAGAATATGGTTAGATCCGAAGTATAGCTTACTTCCCAGCCATCAGAAGTATTCTGATCATTGGTAACAAATCTAATTAACATTTCTCCACCTGTAGACGAGATATCATTTGGTAATCCAGCATCTGTATAAACTGCTAATAAAGAGGCGGAAGCAGATGCTCCATCATATACAAAAAGAGTATCAAATCCATATTCAATATCGAAGAAATCAAAAGTTAAATTGATGGATGTAGCTCCTGGAGGAGCAATTAACCAACTGCAATCGGAATTATTCCCATAATCAAATAAGCCACTTCCGTCTTCAAATGTTCCTGAAGTAGCTGTTAAAGTATCTGTTCCACTACAGGCTGGGCCATCAGGAATAACTGTAACTTCAATATCATCTATTGCTAAGATCCATTTATCAGGGCCACTATAAACTTGGAAGGCTATATAATATTGATCTTGAGCAGGAACAGTAAACCTCTCTGAACTCAACTGAATAGCGGTGCTTGAGATTTCCCCAAGATCGATTATCGTATCTGTAATGGAAATTGTATCCTGTTCGGTCATTAATAACACCCTTAATTTTTCAGGGAAGTCTGGACTTGCCACTTTGTAATAAAATGAAAGTTGATAAGTAATTGCTGTATCCATATCGAGACAGGTGGTATAAAGCCAATCGTTAGCACCAATGGATAAGTCGGCTGCATTATAGCTATAACCCATATATTGATCCCCAGAATTTGCATATGGAGACGATGCAACCTTCCAAGTGTAGTTGTCGTTATTAATGTCACTAATTAACCAACCAGAGAGGTCCTCATTATCTTCAAAACTCATTGTGAATGGGCCATTTGAAAAATCATGAGAAGAATATTGTATAGTAGAAAATAGTGAATCATTATTTGGGTTCTGATCGTTACTTAAAATACTAAAAACCGTCAAAGAATGATCCAGTAAGTCGCTTAGATCAACGGTTTGTGTAAACGTATAACTTATAACATCTAAATTATTAAGTGTATCTGGTATAACTTCAATTACAGGGGCATTCCCATCTAAAATAAATCCAACCTGAAAATTATTTATGGTTGTGGTTCCTTCATTTATGATATCAATAGTAACTGATTCGTTATTACCAGGTAAACAGCTTGATATGGGTTCGGACATTGCGTTAATAGCAAGGTCATAAGGTATCAACTCTTTTATTTTTATGTCATCAAGTAGTAGCGCATAACTGTTGGAAGGAGTATATATGTGGAAACCTATATAGTATACTCCTGAAGTATCAACTTGAATTGTTGTTGAATAAAAAGAATATGTAAGTGCATTTGTAGCAGCTAATGAATCAAAATCATGAATGGTGTCTGTCATTCCTGCAACAGTTTGATCAGTACCCAACATTACTTTTAAATATTCATTTGAGTAAGGGACATAATAAAATGATAATTGGTATAATTTTCCGGTATCTAAATTCATACATTTCGTAAAAAGCCAGTCATCTGCTCCCGAAACTTGATCTCCAAGATAAATCTCACACATGCTTCCGTTGTTAGGATATTGTCCGGAATTCCAAGAAGTTCCATCACTATTATTATCTAACACGTCCCAGCCCGTAAAGTCTTCATTGGACTCAAAGCCCATTTCTAAAGCTCCATTTTGGAAGTTATGGGTAACATTTGAAATGTTGGATGAAATTGTATCATTTGTTTTGTCTTCATCTAAATTCAACGAAATGTATATTTCTAAATCGTAATCTTGAACTATAGAAAGATCCAGTGTTGAAGTAAAGTTATAGGTTAAAGTTTCAAGACTTTTGAGTGTATCTGTTACTGTTTCCGTAATAATGAGTGAGTTATTTAGAACATAAGTAACATCAAAGTTGCTAACTGAATTAATGCCGTTGTTTTGCATTTTAATAACTAAACTTTCACTATTGGTATGATTACATCCCGATAAAGGAGATTCAATGTCGATAATACTGATGTCGTTGTCTGGAAGTTCCCTTAGTTCAAGATCATCTAGTAAAAATGCATAACTACTGTCTGGTGTATATATATGAAAACCAATATAATAAGTACCAGCTGTGCTTATACTAAGAGAGGAATTGTGTTGCGTATAACCAGCAGCTGTAGTATTATTTGAAGCTGTTAATTTCCCAAAATCATGAATGGTATCTGTCATTCCTGCAACACTTTGATCAGTTCCCAACATCACTTTAAAATATTCAGAAGAAAATGAATTATGATAAAATGATAACAAATAGTTTTTAGCACTGTCCAGGTTCAAACATTTTGTAAAATACCAATCATCAGCACCAGTAGATTTATTAATATCA
>JAESTI010000336.1 GCA_016763665.1 Bacteroidia bacterium
ATCATCAGAGCCATACATCGTTGTGAAAATACCAAGTGCTTTCTTGTAATATTTTATCGCAACATATGGGTCGCCATTATCCTCATGAGTTTCGCCTTTCCCATTGTAGATCCTTGCAATGACTAAATTATCTTCGCCATGTAAAACGATATTGAACTTTTGAAGTGCCTTGTCATATGCTTC
This sequence comes from Bacteroidia bacterium, assembly GCA_016763665.1. Next base: position 184 of record JAESTI010000336.1, read on the forward strand.
CAGGGCAGCTAAATACTCACCCTTAAAGCTAAGGTTTCTGGCAATTTCATAATAGACCTTACCATATGTTTTCCAGGAATTATCATATGATCCAATGTCTTCATCGAGAAGTTGGTTAAGCACAGCTATTGCCTCATCAAATTTTCTCTGGTCTCTTAAATTCTCGTTTATCTTGATGTTACAAGCAATATATTTTCTAAAAATATTGATGTTTTTTGTTGTCAATGATTTTTGATACAGTATTGAAGACTTATTAAAATAGGTGTTGGCATCAATATATAATGATACTTTATTCAAAGAATCTGCCTTTGAGTAATAATAATTAGCCAGAGCAGTATCCCGTTGCTGATTACTAGCTTGCAGAATATAACTTGAATAACAATTTGGAACATTGGAGAAAATCACCAATACAATAAAAATTACCAATAATTTTGATGACCAAACCATTTATGGTTTTAACGGGTAGGTGTTGTATTGGTTAGGATGTATTTTTATTTCAAATCAGTAGTGTACTATTTTTTGTGCCTTGGTTTGTGTCTTCACAAACAAACTTATCGTTTGTGTAGCTACAAAGTAAGTTTTGGCTTTAATCTTATCAGTATAAATGCAATATACTTTTCCTTAATGGATAGGTTGGCATCAGAAATTCTTATAAGATAAAATGCTTGATTACATTCAAAAAAGTGAAGCTTTCTAAAATTTTTATCAATTACGTCCTGCGCATCATTTAGTGAATTGTATTCAGTTATTCCGGTCTGTTCATTTTTTATTTGATAAATAGTCTGGCTGGCCGAATCTTTAACTGCTATACTTAATGGCCAATTCTGAAAGAAAGAACCTTTCTTTTTCCACGTATCTGAATTATGTATTGGAGTAAATTTAATTTTTCTGTAGTTATCTGATCCTGCAATTTCGTTTCCAACAGACTCAAATCCATTAAACAAAAATGTATTCTCAAGTCCATTAGTAGTAACTTTACCTATGTAATAATTATTTTTTATATCCTTTATATAGAAGGCTTTATCTTCTTTAACCAGTTTATACTCATTGGATTTAAGTCTTTCCTGAGCCTCAATGATTGATTTTCCCAAAAGTATGGTAGTGTCTGTCAGCCGAATTTCAGGTCTTATGAATTCTCCGTTATTTGTACTAATAGCAACCCATTCATTGTTTGGCTTAACTTCTATTTTGGCCAGTAATTCTTGTTTGAAGAGAATTATTACACAACCAATTACTTCTACTATTAATGTAGAAAACAGTATCTTTTTGTAATTGTTTGGGATATTTATCCAATTGGGTAAACTTGCTAAGGTTAAGATAGCTGTTGCTATAAATATGCTAAGAAAAGTATAAAATAATATCGCTGTATTCATATGTATGTTAATTGCAGGCAACAAATGGGCCAATCTCGTATCATTAGATTCCCAACCTGAGCTTGGGTAAACAAAGTTGCTTTATTTGTTAAGCAACAAAATAAGTGAGGAATTGTTGGATGGTAAGATATTGAGGTGGATATAAAACCCTGTCCAGTTTAGGCAGTTTAAAAGGATGTGGAGGAATTGTAATTCGTTATCAGTGTATTCGTAAATTCCCTATCTTTATGAGATGGGTAGCAAGTATTTCAAAACACTAATGAAACTATTCTTTACAACAATACTTTTGACTTTTTGTGCTATTCTCCTGGCAATTTCATTACAGGGAAACTATATACCAAGGCCGATATCACAAGAAAAAATAGAGGTTGTTTCTTTCAAAGATTTTGAAGAGATAGTATTGTACAACAATAATGACACGGTTTATGTGATAAACTTTTGGGCAACCTGGTGTAAACCCTGCATAGCTGAACTGCCCTATTTTGAAGAACTAAGAGAAAAATACAGCACACAAAAACTTAAGGTTTTCCTGACTAGCCTTGATTTTCCTTCAAAAATACAATCACAACTAATTCCGTTTATAAAGAATAGAGAAATAAATTCAGAGGTTTTACTTTTAGATGAGGCAGATGCAAATGCCTGGATTGACAAGGTAAGTCCAAAATGGTCCGGAGCAATTCCAGCCACATTGATCTATAATACCAAAAATAATTTTCGGCAGTTTTATGAGAAATCCTTTACATTTGAAGAGTTAAATGAAATCGTTGAACCCTTAATAAAATGATTATGAAAAATCCCATACTGCTTACATTATTGCTAATATTGAATTTGTCATGTGTTCAAGGTGGAGGAGATGGCTACAAAGTAGGAGATATGGCAATGAATTTTGAATTGAAAAACATTGATGGCAAGGTAATTTCTTTGCAAGATTACAACAATGAAAAAGGAGTGATAGTGATCTTTACATGTAATCATTGCCCTTTTGCTGTGGCTTATGAAGATAGGATCGTTGATCTGAATAATAAATATTCACAGAAGGGTTATCCTGTTGTAGCTATACAACCCAATGATCCGGGAAAGGTTCCTGAAGATTCTTTCGAAAACATGAAGGTCAGGGCTAAAGAAAGTGGGTTTACTTTCCCATACGTTTGGGATGAAACACAGAAAATAGCTTCAGCTTATGGTGCTACCAAAACTCCCCATGTTTATTTACTGCAGAAAGGTGAAAATGGTTTTCAAGTGAAATACATTGGTGCCATAGATGACAATTACAAAAGTGTTGATGAGGTTGAAAAGAAGTACCTTGAAGATGCCATCAATGCACTTTTATCTGACATGGCCCCTGAACCAAATTTCACCAAGGCAATAGGTTGTACGATTAAGTGGAAATAGTATTGAATATTGAACAGTAGAACAAGGAATATCGAATGTCGAAATCAATAAGGAGTGAGAATATTATTTTTATGGAAATTACTTCGTTATTCATTATTCGAATGTTCGATTATTCGTTATTTAGGCG
>JAESTI010000337.1 GCA_016763665.1 Bacteroidia bacterium
GTTTAAGATCTTCAGCTTTTTCTTTCATCTGCTCACCTCGCTTAATTTCTGCTTCTTTTTCCGACTCATCTTTTAGATCATCTGCATCAGCAATTATTTGATCTGCTTCATCATACATATCAAATGCTTGCTGCTTCAACTTGTTGGAATAGTCAAAAGCGATGGTGGCCTTTTGTTCCTTTTGGTTCGCTTCGCTTTTTAATTCTCTTGAATATTCATGCGAATACAATTCAATTTGTTGAAGTTGTTCATCGGTATAAACAAACTCCTCAACTGATTTATTTCTCTTTTTTTTCTGTTCTGTTCGGATCTTTTCTGTAATTACTGTTGCTTCATTAGCTTTTGCTGCCTTTCTACCAGCTTCTTTTTTCAAATCCTGGGCATAATCATATGACTGTCTTGCTTCCTGCCATTTTTCACGGGCTATTGCTTCCAATTCTTTTACTTCCTCCAGTTTTTGTTCTTTTTCTTTATCAGAAGAAATTGATTCTAGTTCCTTTTCAGCTTCTGCAGCTTCGGCTTTGAATTCTTCAGCAACAGCTTTTAATTCCTTAGCATTGTTAAATGCAATTTCCGCATCAATTGCATTTTGTTGTGAGCTACTTCTAAGTTCCTCAGCAAAAGCAACTATTACATCTATTGAAGGTTCTGCTTGAGCAATACTCGGTTCCGCATCATCTCCCATTACAATTGTTCCCAAAGAAATTTTCTCATACTCATCTGCTTCTGCATATTCTACATCACTCTGTTGCTCTCCTTCATTCTGCGCAATAATCTCACTTTGATTATCAACAATACTTACACTTTCTAAATCCCCATCAGAAAAATCTGTTTGTGTTTTTTCTCCTATCGGAGCACTGGTCACCAACTCTACCTCCTTGGTACCAGCAGCAGCAATACTTGTATGATCAGATGCTGGGATCATTACAATTCTGTTGGCCAGTTGTATCGCCTGCATTTTATTTCTATCCTCATAAGCAAAAGTACTTGCAAATTCTTGCCGTCCAACTGAGCCAGCAACCTTAAACTCCTCTTCAAGACCTTCATCAACTTCCATTTCTATGTATGGATTTGAGAAATCATTAACAAATGCTAAGTCCTCTGACAATTTTGTTCCATTTAAACTGATTTCCTGATAAATAGGATAAAAAGTAAATTGAGCAGGTATCGTAATATCTTGAACTCTTGGCATAAAACCATCAGCTTCTATCAAGTAAGTGTAATCTCTTCCTGGAGGAATGATCAATAAAAACTCCCCATTCATTGGATCGGTGTTGAACACCCCAACCAATTCATCAGTTATCTTATCTACAATAGAAATTTTCACTTTATTAGGATATACATCGTTATTATTCGTGAAAAGTCCTTTAACTACTGTATTACTTATGGAAGTTTTTGGGAGTTTGATCTTATATACTTCCATTCTCCCTGGATTTGTTTCCCTTCCTGATGAGAAATAAGCATATTCCTGATCAAAATCAGCAATAAAGAATTTATCATCCCCCTCTGAATTAATAGGATAACCTAGATTTTGAGGTTTTGACCAATATCCTTTTTTAGGCCATTCCTGTACTACAAATTCCGATCGAAAAATATCATAGCCACCCATACTATTATGCCCTTCAGAACTAAAATAGAGTGTTTTTCCATTAGGATGTAGAAACGGAGAATCCTCATCATATGGTGAATTAATCGGTTTTCCAATATTTTGCGGTAAAGCCCATTCTTTATTAGGCAACTGCTTCACTACAAAAATATCTTTCCCTCCTTGCCCCCCGTCATCTTTACTTGTATAGAATAGTTTGTCTTTGTTGTATGCCATAAAAAGAATATCATTGAGATTATTCTTAACATCCTCTTTAGACTTATAATGATCAGGTGTTCTTATCACCTTTCCTCCTAATGCACTGATATTATAATGCCCATAAGCAGGAGCATTGCTGATTTTCTTTTTAGAAGCCATTAAAACCTTTTGATGATTTTGAACATGAATCTTAGCATTGTTACACATTTCAATTTGTCTGTCAATTGATGTAATTCTTGAGTCTGACTTTTTGATCATTCCTTTGAACTTATCATAACTAGCAATAGCATCATCAAAACGATTTGCTAAATGATAGACTTTTGCCAAATAGAAATGTACATCATCAGGGGTTTCAGGATTTGTTGCAGCAAACTCCAGGTATTCTATGACCTTACTTCTGTCATCTTTAGCATTCAAAAAGGATATTCCTAAATAATATTGGTAGATAGTATTTTTATTGTCAACACTAGAAAGATGCGAGAACAAACGCAAAGCTTCAACAAACTCACCTGCTGTGTATGCTTTACGGGCTTCTTTGAACATTGCTTTCTCATCTTCCAATAATTCCTGAGCGTGCATATCCGAATTACCAAACAGTAAGGAGACTAAAATGAAAAGTGTGTAATATATCCTACGTATCAAAATCTTACAGATTTAGAAACAGTACATTAAGTTGTAAACGAAATATTGGGAGGAAAAGTTTTACTAGGAGTTGTATACGAAACTAAGCAAAAAAGTTACATATAATTCATATATAAAAAGCCTCTTGATGAATAGAGGCTTTTTAAACACATAAATCAATCTAATCAACTACAAAAATTAATCCAAATAAATAACCAGCTTAAATAAATAGTGGCAACGTTACTATAAATAAGGTACATATAACAATTGACCCGATTAAAATGTAGAGCGTTTCTTTTAAGTAATAATATTTGCTTAGCATGTTTTTGATATTTTAGTGATTTTCTACTTTTAATAATTTGAACGCCAATGTATAAGAATAGTTAACAGAAAAAGAGGTAGTTTCTTACAGTAACTTATATATGGTATATTCTGAATTCGACTTACCTGATTGTTGGTAGAAATTTTAATACTCGATACCCAGACATGTATTAATTTCAGATGGGGTTTTCGCAAATAATATCAGGCTAATATTGGGTTATTAAGACAACTAAAAAAATCATCAGCTATAGATAAAAATCTTACATGAACTAAAAAAGAATTTCGGAAAAATTAAAGGCTAGTGGCTCTTCTTTTTTCTAAGATTGGCCTTATTTTCTTCTCCTCTGATAAGCCGGCCAATATTTTTGTGATGAGTAATTAGTACTAGCAAAGAAACACAAACACCAAATATTAAAAGTGGTTGATCTTGATTCTTAAATACATAAACGATTAATATCGGAAAGGCACAAGTTGCCACAATCGAACTCAATGATACATATCTTGTAAGGAACAACAAGGAAACAAAAATCAGAGCACAAGTGAGTGCAGCCGGCCAATGAATCGCTAATACCATTCCAAACAAGGTTGCTATGCCCTTGCCTCCTTTAAAACGAATATACAATGGAAATATATGACCAACAACCGCAATAACACCTAAAACGATCTTCTAGGTAATCATCTCTTCCGTAGAGTAAACGATATTAGAATTAAATGTGAGTAAGCTTGCAGCAAACCATCCTTTCATGACATCTATCAATAATACCGGGATACCCGCTTTTTTTCCCAATACACGAAAGGTGTTACTGGCACCGGGATTCCTACTTCCTTCTTCTCTAACATCTATTCCAAACAAGGCTTTCCCTAGCCATACAGATGTTGGTATCGAGCCTATTAAATAGGCAAGTATGATTGAAACAATATGATATTCAAAAACCATCATTATAAAGAAGAGTTGTAACTATTCAGCCGTATATTTAATATAAAATTTAAAATATAATAGTTTTAAAACAGTTCGGTGATTCGTTAATCTGCATACTGGAATATACGTTGATTCGTGAACACTCGTGTATTAGCATCATTATCTTATTTCCTTTTTGAAATTACATTTAGCAGCTTACTTGCTTCTAATCCGGCTAAGTAGTTACTATGAATTAACTACAAAGGTACGGATTAATTCTATTCGATGAACCCAATTCGGTTTAAGAAGTCAGTTTTCTTCTTAGAACTGGATATGATATACTGGTATCCAATTCCCTCATCTTTTTTTAATTTTCTATTTTTTGGCTTGGTGCTGAGAATAAAATCATTGAATTTTTTATTGGATGAAAAAGCTTCCATGATCTGTCTACGATACCTAAAATAATACCAAACCCCATCAGATGGTTGAATATAAAGGTTCAAAATAGCATCATTCTTCCTTCTGATAATTTCTATTGCTCCTTTTAAACTTTTGTTAATTATCTTATCATTGATATTCCCCAATCCAATAGTATTCTTTTTGCCAATAGATATGTAGGACCGTGAAGCAGGATTCCACTGAAGTTGTAAATCTGTAAAAACTAAAGATTTCTTAAACTCCGGAATGATTTTTACCACATTTCCGTTCAATTGAATTTCAGCAATCATTTTCATGCCTTTTTTTGGACCGATCATCTCAACAATATTTTTTTCGAAAATTGTCCTGTCCAGTCTGCACTCAGGTCTGTCAAAAGCATATTTTAGAATATCTTTAGCCATTTCACGCATCGCTTCTTCATTGAAAAAGAAATTCAAAGTTAACAGTACATCCAATACTGTTGAATTGTCATTGATATTGTACACTATATTTCCAACTGATTGCATTTCTATCTGCCCAAAATCAGCACCAAGATCAAGTTTTCCTTCTCCGTATATCCTATCTTTTTTATCATTGAAACTTAAATAATTTCCACTCAAAGCACTATTCAATATTTTATTTTCGTCACCAATTCTAAATTCATTGGAATCTTCATCATACATAACCAAGCCATTTACGACAAATACATCTACATCGGATTTATCCTTCTTCGTCATAACAAAAGTAGGATAGATATATGGGTCGGGATCTCCTTGCAATTTTGGCTCAGGCATGAAGTGCATTCCCACAAACAAAGGGTCTTTCTTTTCATTTATTGGTTCATTGATCTTGATATACATAGCACCAGGATCAACTCGCTGATCAATTTTAAACCAATCTGTAGCAACACCGTAATGTTTCTGGTCTAACTATACGTATCCTTTAAATTCCAAAAACTCTTCACTTGAAGTCAAAATAACTTTTCCTTTGTATAGAAATTTAGGATTCAAAATAAAATTCATTGACTCCCGAATATCTCCAGTAGCATAAGTATGTAAAGAAGTATCTACATCCACTTCCTTAAAATAAAAAGTTTTCATTTGGTTGTCCTTAGTTACATAATCATAATTTCCTGAACCTCTGTATCTTTTCCTACCTAAAATATTGACCGTTGCATCATAAATTGTATGGTATTTTGTACTAGTATTGGCAATGATCCTGGAATTTAATAGAGTTTGCATTTTGGCCTTTTTTTGCACTACTACTTTTCCACTTTCAGGTATTATGATCGCATCAGCAACCAAAATTTCAGAAACCTGTTCACAATAAATAATATAGTCAACTAAGTTGTAAGTAGCTTTGGGTGCACTAAATCGCAATGAATCTTGCTTTGGATGTATGGATGTCAAGTAGGAATCTTCGATATCTGCAGATGGAGGTGTTTCAAAGCCGAGGGTTTTTTGATCCATTTCCCATGTAAACCCTTTAAAAGAACCTATATATTGGTTATATGGAAAAATAACTGTAGATGAATTCTGGTCATTAGACTTAAACTTTCCAATTCTTTCTTTCAAGTCTAAATTGGCGATTACGCCCCTTGCATCAAAAGCAAGCTTATCCTTATCAATAGATATTAACCTAAAATCAGCGGTATCTGCAAGATAGGATTCCATCTTAAAAACCATATAGTCAGATTCCAATTCAGAATCTATCAATCTAGCTATTCCATTGCCAGATAACTCTCTTGGGGTTAATACCATATCTCCATTGAATAAAACTTCATCCTCAAACATATGAATAGGTATTCCTTTTTTCATCTTAATATACATACTGTCACGCTGTGGCACCCAATGATTTTGGGTTTCATATGCACCAACATGAGGAAAAGAAGCCACACCAAATTGGTCTTTCTTCATATCAAATAAATTTGCTTTAAAATTGGCAGAATCAGGCAAAAACAAAAAACTACTAGATTGGCTGGAAGATGTAAGATAATCTAGCTTTCCACTCCCTCGTAGTCCTTTATTACTAAGATCAATTCCCGCAAAATATTGACCTTTCCCTTTGTAAATCTCATATCCTTCTTCTGGAGTTTGGCTTATAAATCCAAGTGAATTATCCTCACGTGCTTTTAGCTTTTCCTTAAAATTGGGAAAAATGCCAGCAGATACAAAAGTACCACCAAATGCCATCGAATTAACATCAAATGTTTCAAGACTATCAATAGTGAATGGCTCAACATGAAAATAGAATTTATTCCTGGCATATAACCCTTTCTGTATCTTCTGTTTGCCATAAAAAACATAGGAATCTGTTTCACTATTAAAGATCGGATAATTTCTAAAGTGCTTTCTCATCCTACCCGATTTGTTCTTCGGGTGATCTATTTGAAGGTTTCCTGAAAGTTTTTCCAAAGTTGACTGCATATAAACCTGGATTGGCCTCCCATCTTCATCAAGCTTACCTGTTGGGATTTTAATCTTGACTGAATCTAATTTCTCCATGTAAATTGTAAAATCATCATAATTAAAATCAAAATCTCTTCCGTAAAAGTCAAATCGCTTGGTAACAACTACTCCAGAAAAGATCACATTTCTATTTTTCTTAATAGTAATTGTTTGCCGGTTTGGTAAAGCCACAACATTCTGAGAATCACTTAGGAAAAAATGTGGTACTCCACGTATTTCCAAGTTACCCGTTTGTAGGTCTAATGTTGCATTGGTACCATCAACTAATGAAGTAAAATAAATAGCATCATAATCTTTTCGACCGGCATTAGATTTTATATAATGCTTTAATTTGGGTCTTATATAAATTATTTCATCTGAGTAATCATAATAGATATATCCTTCATTTGCGAAATCCATTAAAAGTCCTCTGATAGCATCAGGACTAAGCTTCATGTATTTTGCCAGTTCTTCCGCATAAAACTCATCCAATTCGTATTTCTTGGCATAGCTGGCTAATTTACCAAGAGGATTATAATCCATCATACTACCCCATTTCATAAAATCGGCTTTATTAAAGAATTCTGAGGAAACAATCAATGCAGGAATTTCTCCAGCACCACTTAACGTTTTCATTTCCATAGTTGGTTGATCAAACTTCCAGTAAATAGCCTCAAAATTCATATTTAGATCATGGTATGAGTCATAAAAGTCACCTTTGGTTTTTCTTATAAATGCAAACTCTCTTTCATCTACCAGATATTTAAGATTTAAGCCGGGATGATAAATTGAATCATTTTCAATGTATATTGAAGTTGCTGCATCATCTGCAGATATTTTACCTTTTGCAAACAAAAACCTCTTACCTTTAACAAAAACAGCAACCTTGCCATCCTTATAAAACGACATTTTAGCCAATTGATTTTTGCTTCCGGACCCTATTATCTTGGTTCCTTCCATGGAAAACCCTCCAATATAGCTTACGTTCTGTGCTATTTTAGGTACTTCAATTGTCTTATCATAAGAACTGAATCGCGGATATGTAGCATTTTCAACTGTTCTATTTGCCCGGCATGCTTCCTCTAACTTACCTAAATGTGATACGGTAAACATTGACTTGTTATAAAATATCACAGAGTCAACAGCATAAAGTGACTTATTAATTGCTATTTCATAATTTCTTATTAATGCATAAACTACTTCGGGATCAAGCCCGGCCTTTTCCCAAGTAACCTTACCTCCCTTACCAACCCATGTTTTCTTTAGCGGATAATACTTTCCATGGGTGTTAATAATTTTACTTGAATCCCCTTTAGAATAACAGATCAGATCAAGATCTGGGAACTCAATAAACGGGACCTTATCAAACTTGAAAATAAAATTGGAATTGCTACTCCTCCATTCGGTAGAAGTGGACGAATAAATAGTGTTGGTGCTAAAGAGATTTACAGAAGTCTCCAGAAAAAATTTAAAATCCCGGGTGGAACCTTTAATCGAATTTTCAATGGCATTGTGCCAATCATCAAAAACCGTTATTGGTAATTCACTAGCAACAAGACTTCTTAAAGCGTTAATATAATTCTCAAAGTCAGGAAAAGCCTTTAATCGTTTTTTAAGCATAGAGTTTGCCGTTCCCATTATCATGCGCTGCTGATCAAGACTAAACACTTCATCATCTTTCCAGAGTTTGTGGAATTTTGTTGCAAGCTTCTCGCCCTTTTCTTTATGAGAAGCCACTAAAAATTGCTCCAAATCGACAATAAATTCTTCAGGTGTTGTTGTGAACTTCCTAATTATCTGTGACTGGGAAGAAAGAGAATTGAATAGAAAAAAGAGAATAATAGAACACCGAACAAGACAACTAAAGATTTTAGCTCTTTGATAATACCATAATTGCCCAGCCTTCCTTTTCATCAGTTGAAAGTACTTTTAAATTGTGAGAAGCAGCAGGTTTTGATAATTCTTCTATATCCGATGTATAAAAACCACTTAACAAAAGTATTCCATCATCTTTAAGATTCAATGAGAAACTTTCCATTAAGCTCAATAATACATTTCGGTTAATATTTGCTAAGATAAAGTCATATTTATTTTTACCAAATATTTCCGAATTATCTTTTACCAGAACTACTTTATCTTCAACGTTATTTTGCCTTACATTTTCAACTGCGTTCTCATAAACTTTCTCATCAATGTCATAAGCTATAACACTATCGGCAGCAAGCTTGCTGGCGAGAATGGCTAACACTCCAGTTCCACATCCTATATCCAAAACAGTTTTCTCTTGAATATCTTGCCTTAACAAAGATTTTACCATCAGTTGAGTTGTCGCATGATGGCCTGTTCCAAATGACATTTTAGGATCAATAATGATCTCGTAGTCATATGCCCTATTAACTTTATGAAACGAAGATCGAATAATACAATCATGACCTATTTCAATCGGTTGAAAATTGTTTTCCCATTCTTTATTCCAGTTTTTCTCTTCAAGTTCTTCAATTTTATATGAAAATTGAAACTGCTCAACATACTTGTCCCTTACATTCAAGATGCTCTGTTCATCAAATAAGTTGCTTGGGATATATGCCTTTACAACTTCTGCTGTTTCTTCGAATCCCTCAAAACCTATTTCTGATAGTTCCGCAATTAAAATATCACTTTGCAACAAACTGTCTTTAAATGCAAAAGTGATTACTTTGTAATACATTTCTGAAGCCTCATTTTATAACCTTTTAGCATTAAATTGAGTATAATATAATTGCCATCCATCCATTATCACATTGAATTTCTGATAGATAGTTCTTTTAATTAGTCTACGAAAGTAGAAAATATCAAATTAAACGGTTAAAAATGAAAATATTACATTTTAAACCATATTGCTTGTTAAAACTGTATTTTATTGTTTCAATTTTGTCTGTTAACTTGGTTTATGGACAGGGAAACAAAAAAGCCATTCATGATCTCAAAATGAAAGCAGAAGAAAGTTATTTAACTTCTGATTTCTCCAAAGCACTTTCTTATTA
>JAESTI010000338.1 GCA_016763665.1 Bacteroidia bacterium
CCTCATGATATTCGGAGCTATGGAGGGCGAAGGTGGGCGATGAGGGATTCGAACCCCCGCCCCTCCCGATTTATAAATCGGGATGCTCTGACTTATCTGATTCGATAAGTTTTTCAATTTTTATTCTGTTTTTCCAACCTTTTATTTCTCTTTCTCTTTTAGATGCGTCATTTTTAGACTCGAATATCTCTTGATACATGATTTTCCAATCATTTGCCTTACCAGTAAATCCTTTGTGATTGGAATTGTGTTTTCTCAATCTTTCGAAGAGATTGGAGGTATGTCCTATATAGAACTTGTTAATAATTTCGGAAAAGAGAATGTAAACGAAATGCATAGGAAATAAAAAAGCCTCACATATTTGAGGCTTTAAAAAAGTGGGCGATGAGGGATTCGAACCCCCGACCCTCTGCTTGTAAGGCAGATGCTCTGAACCAACTGAGCTAATCGCCCTTCTTATTTATTTTTATTCCATGACCCTTCCGATGTAAATCGGAATGCTCTGAACCAACTGAACTATACTCCCTTGAAAAAGAGGTGCAAATATACTGGGCTTTCTGTAATTTGCAAAACTTTTTCAACACGAAAGTTATTTGGTTTTTTTTGAATAATATTGTCCGAAAATAGAATAAATGAATATCCGTTATAATTAAATGAATTTAGCTAAAAATATTATTGTTTGGGGATTGTTAACATTACTGGTTTTGCTTGTAGCCGGTTTAGGGTTTGCGAAGCTTAATGAAGACAAGGTCAAGAGTATGGTGCTTGAACAGCTGAATGAGCAATTAAATACTGAGATCAATGCTGGTGAAATTTCACTTACACTATTTGAGCAGTTTCCTTTCATTTCATTAAGGCTGCCTAATGTAGTTGCAAAGTCTACAAATGATGATGAAGTTCCATTATTAAAGGTAGAGGATCTTTTCTTTAATTTTAATTTATTAGAGGCAATTCAAGGAAACTTTAATCTAACAGAGGTTTCAATAAGAAATGGAGAACTTAACTTGGCTATTGATGGAAATGGAAATCCCAATTACCTGGTTCTGAAAAAAGTATCAGATTCAACTAAGACAAGTTTTGCGGTTAATCTTGAAAATTTAGTTTTGGAGAACATAAAATTGACTTATAAGGATCATCAACTTAAGCAGGATTTTTTGTTTGATATTGAACAGGCGAATTTAAAGGGAAGATTTACAAACAATGACTATGATATAGATTTGAAAAGCAATGCCATAATTGAGCATTTGAAAATTGACCAAGTAAATTATATTTCAGAACAACAAACAACAATCCAGACTAAATTTCATGTGAACGAAAAGGACAAGACTTACCAGTTTCGGGAGGGAGGAGTCAAGATTCAAAGTGTTCAATTTGATATAACAGGTATAGTAAAATCAGTTTACAAAGGACATTTTATAGATATCTCAATTATTTCCCAAGAGGCCAATGTTCAAACTTTAAATGGACTATTGCCTCAAAAATTTATCAGTTATCTCGAAGGTATTACCAGCAAGGGGAGATTATCCTTTGAAACGAATATTAAAGGAAACCTGAGTCGCCAAAAAGACCCTTCAGTAAACATAACTTTTGCTATGAAGGATGGGACTATTAGCATTGAAGATCATCGATTAAATTTTGTTAATGTAAATTTTATGGGGGAGTTTGAAAATGGTAATAATCAAAGTTTGTCAACATCAACTTTGAAGTTGGAGCAAATAAATACAAAAGTCGGGGATAAATCCATAACTGGAAATTTAACTATCCGAAACTTTGATAATCCTCAAATTGAGTCGGTTCCAAATGGGTCTATCAATATGGAAAGTTTACTTGAATATTTTGAAGATCCGGCCATATTGAACGCAAATGGAAGAATAAATTTTAATTTTAAAACCCGGGGTTTGTTAAAGGACTTTAAATCAAAAACCAGTTTAGGAAACATCAAAATTGATGGGGAATTAAATGCAGATGCAGTAGGTTTTGAAATGCAAAATTCATCTTTAGTATTCAACAATATTAATGGACAATTTATCTTTAATGGAAACGATGTAGCGGTATTGGGTTTAGAAGGTAATATCTCCAATAGTGACTTTTCTCTGGATGGTAATTTTAGAAATGTGTTGCCATTCTTATTTAGTGCTGATGCTTCTTTGATTCTTGACGCAAAAGTCAGAGCAAAAAAAATAGATTTAAACGAACTTCTCCTCAATGACAAGGTAAGTTCTGATACATTGTATACCATTACGATCACTCCTAAACTGAATTGCAATATCTATGTTGAATGTGATCAAATGAAATTTAGAAACTTTAAAGCTCGAAACATTTCAGGTAATTTTATTGTAGAAAGGCAACAATTAACAACAGAAAACCTTGAGTTCTCTTCAATGGGTGGTGAATATTTCCTGAAAGGAAATATTGATGCTACTGATCCTGAAAATATTATCATGACTACCAATGCGTTTTGCAAGGAAGTTGATATAAATCAATTATTTTATCAATGTGAGAACTTCGGACAAGGGGTTATGACGGATAAACACTTGAAAGGGAAAGTTACCTCTGATATAAGTTTGTATACTGCCTGGACAAGTGATCTTTCCTCTAAATTGGATAGGGTTATGGCTTCCTGTGATATTATTATAGATGGCGGTGAGCTTATCAATTTTGAACCGATGATGGCACTGTCAAAATATTTGGATATCTCCGATCTGAAAAATATTAAGTTTTCAACTGTGAAAAATACTATTGAGATCAAAGATCAGAAAATTTATATTCCGGAAATGAAAGTAAAAACAAATGCAATTGATCTCAAAATTTCAGGATATCATACTTTTGATAACCATGTGAATTATAATATACAGATCAAATTGTCAGAAATACTTTCTAAAAAAGCAAAAAATAGATTCAAAGATATAGGTGAAATAGAAAAAGATGAAGAAGGTAAGGCTACATTGTATTTGGTAATGACTGGAGATGCCGAAGATCCTGATTTCCGTTACGACAAAAAGAGTGTTAAGGATAAACTTAAGAATGATTTTAAAAAAGAAAGAAAGGAATTGGGTAAGGTTTTTAAGGATGAAATCAATAAATTGCTCAATAAACCAACGGAAGAGGATAAAAATATTAAACCTATAGAAATTGAATGGGATGAGCCAATTGATAACAATTCAACACCAGATACAGTTAAAGACAAGGGCGATGAACCGTTTAAAAATTTCAAGGAAAAACTTAAAGAGTTTGATGATGAGTGAAATAAACTAATATGCTAATTCATACGAATAATACCAATATTATACGAATACACGAATCACCGATTTTACGAATCATCAATACGTGAATCAATTTTACATTTTATATTAAAGATACTGAGGAGTAGTTACAGAACATGAACATTTATCAAAAAAAAATAAGATGGAAGCTCATCCTTTTTGTGATGGCTATAGTAATAGGCCTGTCTTCGTTGTGGTATACAGACTACATAGTAACGCAAATTTCAGTTGAAGAGCGTGCAAAAGTTGAGTTGTGGGCCAGTGGCACCAAATATATTGCCAATAATATTGACTCGGATGGTGATTTTTCCTTTTTATTTGAAATAATTCGCAACAATAAAACAGTACCTGCAATACTAACAGATCAGGAGGATAATATCATTTCTCATAGAAATATTGATTCAGCAGAGGCAGATGATAAGACATATATGACGGAGCAATTAGTTATTATGAAGTCACAACATAAACCTATTGAGATTGAATTATACGAAGGACAAAAAAATTATATCTATTATAAGGACTCATTTTTACTTACCCAATTAAAGTATTACCCATTTATTCAACTGGCAGTGATTTCTCTTTTTATCATGGTTTCTTATTTCGCCATGAGCGCTTCGAGAAATGCAGAACAAAACCAGGTTTGGGTTGGTATGGCTAAAGAAACTGCGCACCAATTGGGTACTCCATTATCCTCATTGATGGCATTATTAGAAAATTTCAAATCTAAAATTGGAACAGATGAAAATGTCGAGGAGTTAGAGAAGGATGTAAATCGATTAGAGCTTATCACAGAACGGTTTTCTAAGATTGGTTCTGCTCCAAATTTACAAGTTGAAAACGCAGTGGAGGTAGTGGAAAACTCTATTAGCTATTTAAAAGGAAGAACTTCGGATACAGTAAAGTTTAACGTGAACGTTGCTAAAAGTGAACCAATATATGCCAAGATAAATATTCCACTTTTTGACTGGGTAATGGAAAACCTGTGTAAGAATGCTATTGATGCCATCAATGGAACTGGTGAGGTAAATATCAATATTAGCGAAAACTCTAAAAATGTATTCATAGATGTTCAGGATTCGGGAAAAGGAATTCCCAAAATTAAAGTGAAAACTATTTTTAAACCTGGATATACTACAAAAGCAAGGGGTTGGGGTTTGGGCTTATCTCTTGCTAAAAGGATTATTGAAAATTATCATTCGGGTGAAATATATGTTAAAGAGTCAGAAATTAACAAGGGAACTACCTTTCGAATAGAGTTGAAGAAGTAGTGAATAACGTCATTTTTGGTATATTTGCGATCCAGTAAAAAGGGCTAATTTTTAGAATAAATGAGAACCATTCAGTTTAGAGAAGCATTGCGTGAGGCCATGTCTGAAGAAATGAGGCGTGATGAGAATATTTTTCTCATGGGAGAAGAAGTTGCGGAGTACAATGGTGCTTACAAGGTAAGCCAGGGAATGCTTGACGAATTTGGGGAGAAAAGAGTTATTGATACTCCTATATCTGAATTAGGATTTGCCGGAATTGGTGTGGGGGCTGCAATGAATGACTTACGCCCCATCATTGAATTTATGACATTCAATTTTTCACTTGTAGCGATTGACCAGGTGATAAACTCTGCCTCAAAAATGTTGAACATGTCGGGGGGGCAGTTCAATATCCCTGTTGTATTCAGAGGCCCTACTGGTTCTGCAGGAATGCTGGGTGCACAACATTCTAATGCTTTTGATAGCTGGTATGCAAATACTCCAGGATTAAAAGTAGTGGTACCTTCTACTCCTTATGATGCAAAAGGATTACTTAAAACTGCCATTAGAGACGATGATCCGGTTGTTTTTATGGAATCTGAACAAATGTATGGTGATAAAGGCGAAGTTCCAGATGGAGAATATTTATTGCCGTTAGGTGTTGCTGATATCAAAAGAAAGGGATCAGATGTAACTTTGGTAACGTTTGGTAAAATTTTAAAAGTAGTAAATGCTGCAGCAGAAGAATTAGCTAAAGAGGGAATAGATGCAGAGGTTATAGACCTAAGAACAATTCGTCCAATAGATTATGAGACTGTAATTCAGTCTGTAAAGAAAACCAATAGAATGGTAGTTGTAGAAGAAGCATGGCCGCTTGGTTCAATAGCCACCGAGATCACATACAAAGTTCAGAAAGATGCATTTGACTATTTGGATGCCCCAATTAAACGAGTTACTACTGCTGATGTCCCCATGTCATATGCACCCACCTTAGTAGAAGCATACCTCCCGAGTACAGAAAAGATAATTAAAAATGTGAAAGAGGTATTGTACATTTAAGTACTTTATTCAATGCTTTTCATAATTAGCACGATTAATTCATCTTGCTAAATTTATATCAATTTCTTATATTTAAAATCCTTTGGTTAATTTTTTCGTATAAATATGGATGTACTGTTACAGAAATAACTAATGAGGTATTTTTATATTCATAGGATCAGAATATTTCAGCTTATTATTCTGATATTTTTTTTTAGTGGGAACACAATGCTTCTCACAGGTAAAGAACTTTAAATTCTATTCTGTTGAGGACGGTTTAGCGCAATCACAAGTAAATAGCATATGTCAGGATAGTAAGGGAAACCTTTGGATAGGTACCAATGGAGGAGGCTTGAGTGTTTTTAACGGGCATTCCTTTAAAAACTTCACTGAAAAAGAAGGATTAGGAAGCAATATTATAAATACAATCATTGAAGATAGAAAAGGAAGGATGTGGTTTGCTACCTGGGGAAAGGGTATAACAATGTTTGATGGTAGGTCTTTTAAAACCTTTACAATAGATGATGGCTTGTGTGATGATAAGTTCTTTGAAATTTTAGAAGATCGTATGGAAACTTGTGGTTTGGATCCAGAACAGGAATTACAAAATACGATGGACAGGATTTTAAATGCATGGTTGATTGGCAAGGGTTGGAGAAATTTCAGATAACTTCAATAGTTGAGGACAAGAAAGGGGTGTTATGGTTTGGAGGCCGGAAACTCTACAAATACGATGGACAGGAATTTCAAACATTTGATAGCAAGGAGTTGGAGAATATAGGTATTACAGCCCTACATATTGATCATAAAGAAGATCTTTGGATAGGAACATGGCAAAATGGGGTGTTCAAGTATAATGGATCCGATTTTACAAATTATACGACCCAAAATGGACTTACTCACAATATTGTATCTTCTATTACTGAAGATAAAGACAGAAATATATGGTTAGGAACGTATGGTGGTTTAACCAAATATAATGGAGATGTCTTTGAAAGATATACACCAAAAGGGGAATTAAAAGTAAGCGTTATTTATTCCCTGATGGTGGATTATGAGGGAAATTTATGGATTGGAACTGCAGGTCAGGGTCTGGGTGTATTTCAAGGAGAAAGGTTTATTCATTTTAATAGAGAAATTGGATTAAACAACGATATGATATGGTCTATATTAGAAGATAAGAAGGGGAATATGTGGTTTGGAACTTATGGTGGTGGAGTATCGAGAGTAGAAAAATTTTACGAAAAAATAGATGCATTTGAGCCTCTTGAATTTCAGAACTTTACAGAAAAGGATGGCCTTAGTAATGACCGAATATATAATATTATCGAATCTAAAAATGGAGATATTTGGTTTGGAACTTGGAATGGGGTAACAAAATATGACGGTAAAAACTTCAAAACTTTTGGGAAAAAAGATGGTTTGGAAAGCACTATCTTTTACTCTATCATGGAAGATACAAAAGGAGATTTATGGCTTGGAACACTTGGTGGAGCATATAAATATGATGGTACAAGTTTTGAAAAATTCTCGATTAAAGCTGATATGGATGAAAGCATCAATATATATATTGTTTATGAGGACAAAAAGGGAAATGTGTGGTTTGGAACAGAAGGGGAAGGTGCTTTTAAGTATGATGGAAACAAACTAATACAATATACCAATGAAAATGGTTTAGTAAGTGATCTTATTATTTCAATTCTTCAGGATGATAAAGATAATATGTGGTTTGGAACCTATGGAGGAGGAATTTCGATATTACTGGATAACGCCAAAGAGTCTACCCAAATTAAAGATGCAAAAGAGTTTAAGAAAGGCAATAGAACTCTCTATTGGGACTATATTACTACGGAGGATGGATTAAGCGATGATGGAATTATATTAATGATATTTGATGATCAGGGTAATTTGTGGGTTGGAAATAATAAAGGGGTAGATAAATTTTATACCAATGGTTATTATAAATATGGAACAAAACTAGTAGAGAATTTTGGCAAAGAGGAAGGATTTGTAGGTATAGAATGTAATGCAAATGCGACATTTAAGGATAGTCGGGGAAACCTTTGGTTTGGTACAATTAATGGCGCTAGTATGTACTGCCCTGGGGAAGATAAAATAAACAAAGCCGAACCATTTACAAATATTATAAAAACAAGGCTGTTTTTTGAAGATTATGACTTTTCTAATTATGCGGATAGTATAAATGGGACATCAA
>JAESTI010000339.1 GCA_016763665.1 Bacteroidia bacterium
ACTTGGTATAGACGGAGTAAAATACATGATCGATAATGGGAAAAAAGTTCCCTTTAAATTTCATTTCGGGGCCCCCTCATGTGTTCCTGCAACAAGTTTTGAAACTGCAGGAGCGGAAATTGATCTTGCTGGAGTTGAGGAACTGCTGGCTATGGATGAAGTGATTTATCTTGCGGAAATGATGAATTATCAGGGAGTTCTAAATCGTGATCCATTGGTAATGGATAAAATAGCAGTTGCTCACAAATTAGGAAAACAGGTTGATGGCCACGCGCCCGGGTTAAAAGGTGATGATGCGAAGCATTATATTGACGCAGGAATTAGTACAGATCACGAATGTACTACAAAAGAGGAAGCATTGGATAAATTGAAGTATGGCATGAAAATTCTTATCCGGGAAGGGAGTGCTGCGAAAAACTTTGAAGCTCTGATCGATCTATTAAATGATTACCCTGATGAAATCATGTTTTGCTCAGATGATAAACATCCTAATGATTTGATGGTCGGCCATATCAACCAATTGGCTGAAAGAGCAATTACAAAGGGTATAGACATCATGAAAGTTTTGAGGGCTACAACTTTAAATCCTGTTGAGCATTACGGAATGAATGTAGGGCTTTTAAGAGAAAATGATCATGCAGATATGATTGTTGTTGAAAATTTGGAAAACTTCAAAGTACTTCAAACTTATATTAATGGACAGAAAGTTGCAGAAAATGGTCAAACATTAATTGATAGAGTGGATGAAGTAATTGTAAATAATTTTAATTGCAATCCAATAAACGTAGATGATATCAAAGTCAAAAAAGAAAGTGATAATATAAATGTGATTGAGGTACTAGACGGACAGTTAATAACTAACAATTTGCAATTATCAATTAGAAATGAGCAAGAATATGTGGAAAGTAACACTGTAGAAGATATTTTAAAGATGGTTGTAGTGAACCGATATTCTGATGCTCCACCAGCTATTGCATTCGCCAGGAATTTTGGATTACAGAAAGGAGCAATTGCTTCAAGTGTGGCACATGACAGTCACAACATTATTTCAGTTGGTGTTGATGACGAAGACATTGTAAACTCTATAAATTTATTGATCGAAACAAAGGGTGGAGTTTCTCTATCGAATGGAAATGATCAAAACGTACTAGCGCTTCCTGTAGCAGGCTTAATGTCAAATGAAGATGGTTTTAAGGTTGGTGAAAAATACGACAAGCTCGATAAAAAAGTTAAATCAGAATTAGGTTGCACCCTCACATCCCCTTACATGACACTCTCTTTTTGTGCTTTATTGGTTATTCCAGACTTGAAATTAAGTGATAAAGGATTATTCAGCGGAAAAGATTTTCAGTTTGTTTCGCTGTTTAATTAAACCAGAACTGTCACTAATTCTTTGATCCTTTGAAGGAAATATTCCAATTCCTTATTAGTTGTACTCTTACCCAAACTAATCCTAATTGATCCATGAACTTGTTCCGGATTTAATCCCATAGCTTTTAACACCTGAGATGGTTCGGGGTTATTAGTTGTGCAAGCTGAACCTGTAGAAATTGATATTTCATTACCTAAAGATTCTATAAGCATATTGGCTTCGATATCTTGAAAAGAAACACTTGTTGTATTTGGCAGTCTTCGTACATCTTTACAATTAATTTGAACGCCTTCTATTTCCAGTAATTTCAATTCCATTTCATCTCGCAAAGTCGAAATTCTGAGCTGCTCTGATTTTAAATGTAGCAGAGAAAGTTCACAAACCTTACCAAACCCAACAATACCCGGCACATTTAATGTACCTGAGCGCAAGCCCTTTTCATGACCTCCTCCAAAAACTAAAGGCTGTATTTCTATTTTAGGGTTTGTTCTTTTAACATATAAAGCCGCAACTCCTTTTGGACCATAAAGTTTATGAGCCGAAAACGCCATTAAGTCAATATTATCCTGGACAACATCCACAGGGATTTTACCTACAGCCTGGGTTGCATCGGAAAAGAATATAGCAGTGTTATCTCTTGCTATTTTACCGATTTCCTTTATTGATTGAATAACACCTGTTTCGTTATTGGCATACATTACAGAGATCAGCAAAGTATTTTCTTTTATAGATTTTTGTAATTCGCCTAAATCAATTAATCCATTCTGATCTACATTTAAATATGATATTTCTACATCTTTACTTTTTAAATAAGTGCATGTATCGAGCACCGCTTTATGCTCTGTAGAAACAGCGACCATATGTTTATTTGGTAGAACACTATCATTAATGACACCCTGAATAGCCAAGTTTATTGATTCGGTTGCTCCGGATGTAAAAATAATCTCATTCGAATTCGCATTAACCAATTGAGCTACTTTTTCTCTGGCATCATCAACAGCTTCTTCAGCATCCCATCCATGGGAATGAGCACTTGAGGCATTGCCAAAGTTTTCCAAAAAGTACGGCATCATTGCTTCAACTACTTCCCGGTCAACTGGTGTGGTAGCATTATAATCCAGATATATTGGTTTTCTTACAGACATTTTGAATATCCCGAAATTAATCAATTGAGTCAGTTAAAAAAACTACATTTGCTATTGAGATGGAGTTTGAATGGTATATATACGCGTTAGCAATTTTCGGAGGGCTCATCGCTGGATTTATCAACACGATTGCAGGTAGTGGTTCTTTAATTACATTACCTATTTTAATTTTCTTGGGTCTGCCTGCTAATATTGCTAATGGAACAAATCGAGTTGGAATACTATTGCAAAGCCTTGTAGGTTCATACACCTTAAAAAAGCAAGAAAATCTCAGCTTACAAGGAAGCGGGTGGCTTATCATTCCCTCAATTATTGGAGCAATTGCAGGATCCATTATTTCCATTGACGTAGACGAACGAACATTACAGACCATTATTGGCATAATCATGATATTGATGTTAATCCCGATTTTATTAAATAGCAATTGGTCAAATGAAAAAAACGAACAATCAACCAAACACAAGGGTTTTTTATCTGTATTGATCTTTTTTTTAATAGGAATTTATGGCGGGTTTATTCAAGCAGGAGTTGGTGTTTTAATGCTGACGGGGATGGTATCATATGCCAAATACAGTGTAAATCACGCCAATATGCTCAAAAACCTGATCGTTTTCTGTTATACAGTTCCAGTTATAGCAGTTTTTATTTGGAGCGATCAAATTGACTGGAAAATGGGTGGACTTTTAGCTATTGGGCAAGTTACAGGAGCATGGATTGCCGCCAATTTTGCAACCCAGTTCAAAGATGCCGGTAAATGGATCAGGATACTTCTGATCATCATTATTGTTGTCTCTATCATCAAGTTATTTAATATTATTTAAAAGTGAGACAACCTCACTTAATCCTAATTTTTGTTCTATTTATCATTTGTAGCTGTCGTTCTGAAAAATCAAAACCAATATTTAAGACAGGTAT
>JAESTI010000020.1 GCA_016763665.1 Bacteroidia bacterium
ACCCTTAAATGGTTCTATTGGGTTTTCACTATTCTGTTCTTGCCAATTATAAAACTCTTGTATCTGATATTTCTTATAAAATTCATCAATACTGTTCATGTCGCTTTTGTTTTTTCTTGAAACTTAAATTTCGGCTTGCAGCTGTTAACTTAGGAATATAGTTACAGTATTCACTTTATTCCTTCTGTGTCCTTACTGCTAAGATATAGAATCCAATGGTTTTCCAAGGTGGGTAAAATACTTAATTACAACCTATATATTTCCATTGGGCTTATGAAGTTATTTTCTTGCAACGTGCAAATCTACTTAAATACAATCCAGCAGGCTCTGACCTAAACTCTCTAATCTAATTTAGAACAATTGAATTGTCTTTAGTTGAAAAAATAATTGTTTATTTTGTTACCATGAATACTTTCCGAACGGTTATTGATACTCCCCAAAGCTCGTTTCAAATAGATCATCAGAGAAAGCTTCTATTAATGGGTTCTTGTTTTGCTGAAAATATTGGAGAAACGCTGGAAAAATATAAGTTTCCCATTACCTACAATCCTTTTGGGATTATTTATAATCCTATTTCTGTTAAGAATAGTCTTGAACTCTTGATCAAGCAAAAGAAATTTACTAAAACGAATCTTATCCAAACCAGTGGTTTATGGACAAGTTTTAGTCATCATAGTAAGTTTTCATCATCAAATTTGAATGAGTGTTTAGAAATTATCAATAATTCAATTATAAGTTCAAGTAATCATCTAAAAAAGACTGATTATCTGTTTATTACATTGGGATCATCTTATGTCTATAAATACAAAAAAACAGGCAAAATAGTATCTAATTGCCATAAGATTCCTGCTAAAGAATTTGAGAGATACAGGTTAAGTGTTTCAGAGATAATTAAGGAGTATGATCAATTGATCAAAAAGTTAAGATCATATAATAAAAAGCTAAAACTGATCTTTACGGTGAGCCCCATAAGG
Organism: Bacteroidia bacterium; assembly: GCA_016763665.1. The sequence continues at coordinate 975 of JAESTI010000020.1, forward strand.
CATTGGAAAGATGGGGCTATTGATAATCAGATCAGCAAATCGATCTTACTGGTAGCAATTGATGAACTCAAATCAAAACATAATCATGTAGAGTATTTTCCAGCGTATGAAATTATGATGGATGAACTGAGAGATTATAGATTTTATGCAGTAGATATGTTACATCCAAGTCAAACAGCCATTAACTTCATTTGGGAAAAATTTAAGGAAACATACATCAATGAAAAGTCTTATAATATACTCAACGATCTGAATAAGTTAAACTCAGCGATAGATCACAGGCCATTTAATCCAAAATCGGAAGCACACATAAAGTTTAAAAAGAGACAATTAGATTTTATAAAGGAATTATCAAGGAAGTTACCAAACGCGGATTTTGAAAAAGATATTCATCATTTTACTTAATGACTTTTGCAACGTAGTCGTGCCACATCTTAAAGATGTCGCACGACTTGGAAGCAATATGACCTTGGTTTAATGCATTATATTTTAATACCCAGTACCAAAATATCATCTGTTTGATTTTCTTTTCCTCTCCACCTGAAATTCTCAGCATCTAAAATGTTGGCTTGCTCATCCATAGATTTATCTTGAATGCTAGTTATTAATTTTTTGAGGGAACTAGCCCTGTACCTCTTTTGTTTATCCCCTCCGATCTGGTCAGTGTACCCATCAGAAAACATGTAAATACAATCCCCTTTATGGATATTAAGCTCATGGTTTGAAAAATCCCGATTTTCCTGTCTGCCTAATCGGCCAATAGTTATTTTATCCGCTTTAATAGAAGTTAGAACATGGCCATTTTCGCTGTAATGATCCAGATATTTCAACTCACTCCTACTTACATCCAAGTTCTCATTTGACTTACTAACCAAATAAAGAGGCCTATGTGCCCCAGCATATTCCAATTTCATGCTATCTAAGTCAATTGAACATAAAGCTATATCCATTCCATCTATTGTTTCTGTTAACTGGTTCTCACGATTTAATGCGGTATGAATTCCTACATTCAATTGATTTAATATACTTGATGGGTGAGCTATATTTCTTTCATTAACTATATGATTCAGAAGCTCATTTCCAATCATTGAAATAAAGGCACCAGGAACTCCATGCCCGGTGCAATCAGCTACCGCGATGATACAATACTTTTTACCATATATTTCAACATCTGAATACCAGTAAAAATCCCCACTTAATATCTCCTTGGGTTTTGATAGAACAAATGAATCTGGGAATACTTTTTTTAATACTTCCTTTGCCGGCAATACCGCATCCTGTAATTTCTTAGCATATTCAATGCTATCAACAATGGCTTGGTTTTTCATTTTAATCTCCTTAGTTCTGATGTTGATCTGTTGCCTCAACCATTCCTGCTCACTTTTCATTTTTCTCACCCTAAGTCTGTATAGAGAATAAATAGATCCTAATGTAACAGCTACAGACAAAATATAAAACCACCATGTTTTCCAAAAAGGTGAAGTAATTACAAATGAAAATGTAGCATCATTTTCTGACCATACTCCTGCATCATTGCAACTATTAACCTTAAAAGTATATTCCCCTGGAAGTAAACTTGAATAAGTAGCAGTTGCCTCTTTGGTAATAGGAAGCCAATCATCATCCATGCCTTCCAACTTATATTGATACGTGACTTTACTTGCGTTTTTATGGCTAATACCTACAAAATCAAAAGTAAAATGATTGAGGTTGTAGGGAAGAATAACATTTTGAGGAAGACTAGTATCCCGTAAAAACAGTCGTACACGGGTAATGTCCGTAACCGGTGGAATTTTATTAGAACTATCACTTTCCGGAATATATTTTATTGCTCCGTCAATAGTACCAAACCAAATATTTCCATCAGAATCAGTACAAATAGCGCTATGATTACATTCTATAGCTGTAAATCCTTCATCAGTTCCATAATGAACAATCTTATTAACGTTCATTTTATTCTGATCATCAAGGGTATAAACTATCTTATTAATACCGCGATTAGTGCCTATCCAAATATTTGAATCATTGTCGAATGTAACGGATAACACCTGATCGTCTATCAATCCATTTTCTGTTGTAATTGCCTGTATTATCAACTTTTCCTTTAGTTCTTCATTAAAAATTCTTACTGGATATCTAGTGGACTTTTTATTCTCTTTCTGATAGGATTTTATAAAATCCCTGATCACTTTTTGTTGACCAGCTGTCATCATAATAAGCCCACCTCCGAACGAACCCATAAATAAGTTCCCCTTATTGTCATTTAGAAAAAATCCGATAAAATTGTTTGGCAAACCCTCATCAGTGGTAAATAAGTAAAATCTATACCCATCAAAAATACAAAGCCCTCCACCATCTGAACCCATCCAAATGTTACCATCTATATCCTCGGTGATCACATTAATATTATTACTTCCCAATCCACCTTCATCCGTAAATTGCAAATACCCATTTTCGATAGTACCTAGATTGTTTTTATCTACTTCGGCATTATGTTTTGATAAACAAAACACGCCATCATCCATTGTACCAACCCATAGGTTATTTTTAGAATCTTCAAAAACTCCAAGTACAAACTACATTCCTGCTTTTGTTCCTAATACATCGATCAATTCGGCCTTTTTTCCATCAAACTTTATAATGCCATCAAATTCACCTCCAATCCAAATATTTTGTTGTGAATCTTCATAAATTCTCATCGTGATATCTGCCAAAGAACTTAGCCTAAATCCTGGATCAACAAATCTATTGTTTCTTAACACCCTTACTCCTCCTCCATGTGAGCCTGTCCATATCTGACCTTTTGAATCTTCAAATATTGACCATACAGTATTATCACCAAGCCCTTCTTTAATGCCGTAAGCCATAAAAGGAACAGGCTGGTACTTGCAAACACCCCTACCGTTAGTACCGATCCAAAGATTTTCTTCTCTATCTACCAACAGCCAGTTGACTTGATCATAACATAATCCATCATCCTCATAATAATTTTCAAATTCATAACTCTCTAACTTAGCATGATCAAGCTTGCTCAAACCACCTAAAGTTGCAAACCAAATATTGCCCTTGCTATCTTGCTGAATACAGTTCACCGTATTGCTTGCTAAACCATCCTCCTTAAGAAACCTCAACAAGTTGCCATCCTTATATTTAAACAGACCATATTCAGTTGCAAACCATATATTTTGTTGTTGATCTTGATAAATATGATAAATACCATTAACCTGCTCTTTTAGATCATTAGGCAGGTAATTAAATTGAATTTCACTTACCCGTTCGCTTTCTTGCCCAGCAGTAAGGGTATCCGGATTGTAAAATTGAACGGTTATGTCGGTACCTACCCATATATTACAATTATGATCAACATAGAGCATATTAACAGCATTGCTGCTTAAGCCGTCACTTGTGGTAAAATTGGTCAGCTCAATACCGTCATATTTATACAAGCCATTACCATTTGTACCTAGCCAAATATTACCTTCACAATCTTTAACCATTGCATAAATGGTATGTTTACCAGTGTTTATTTTATCTGAGTAATCATAAAACTGCTCCCCATCATACATTACAATGGCACCTTCTTCACACCCAAATAATATATTACCAGTATTATCTTCAATTATGGACCACACATGTGCATTTTTCAGATACTTCTTACTGCTGAATGTTTTAAACTCTTTACCATCATACCGGCAAATACCACCGCCATTTGTTCCAAACCATATATAACCTTTCCTATCCTGATATTCAATAAAAATTTGAGACTGTGGCAGACCATCTTTAAGAGAGTAATTTTTAAACACATAACCTTGCCCAAAGCACAAAATACTCCATGACAATAAAATCAACAATGATAAAATGTACTTACGTTTAAGCATATCTAAATTTATACGAATAAATATTGAATTGGGTCTATTATTCTACTATTAATATTGATATTTTTTGAACCATAAAAAAACCCTGACTTCCGTCAAGGTTTAATAATTTTTTAGGGAAAATGTTATTCGGATATTAAAGATTCATAGTCGATAGCGTCCGCAATGTCTTTCACCAGATTGGTATTATCCTGATCATCCGCTTCGATAAGTATTCCATACCTGTCACTAATGGCAATTATTAACATTGCAGTTCGTGATTGTGCATCATAAATTTCCCAACCCTTGTAAGAAACATTGGTGTTTAATTCAAAAAAATCATCTTCATGGCCGGAATTTCCGGATGGTGAATCAGTAATATCTTTTTTATTCCCGTTATTACCTGATGGCGGATCTGTAATATATGAGCCATCATTTCCTACACTATAAAATAAACGCATTCCAAGATGAGTAGGAGTTACTTCACTCATATTGATAGCGCCTTTCCCAATAGATTGCAGCACTAAATAACCGGGATTGGCCTTATCCTCGTCATCGCCCCTACCACTGTTCCCTGATGGTGAGTCTGTAATTCTCATTCCAAAATCATTTCCATCAGCATCCTGAATAAGTCCTTTTCCTTTTAAAAAGGCAGCATATTTACCAGGTTGTTCTTTAAAATCAGCTATTGCTGTATAAACCCCCTTGTCTCCTATATTATCCTGGAAATTGTTACAAGCTTCATTAACTTTTGGATTGGTATTACACTTATCAATTTGTTCCGTTATTGGGTATCCTTGAACAGAAGCGGGCAAATAACTTCTTAATATGGCAATATCTAATAACTGTTGCTTATTTTGCTTAAGAGCAATCCCAGCAGGTTCGTTTTTTTGATCTGAAATTTCAGTTTCTGCCAATATATCATCCTTTTCACAACTACATGCACTAATAAGAAAACTACTTAACAATATGATATTTAAATACTTATTCATTTTGGTAATCAAATTTGGGGTATTGAATTTTTTGAGAAAACAAAGGTACCAAATAATTCTTTACATGTCCAGTATTAATTACTAATCTTCCGTATTTAGTTGGTACAATAGGGTATTATCTTGCTTAAAATGAAATGATTAATATTTTATTGTATTAATACTTTATATTCCTCATTTTCCTGTTCACTATTAATTCGAAGTATATATAATCCGGAACTGAATTTGGAAACATCTATAAAAATTGGTCCTCCCTGCATCTTTTCTTTAAAATCTGAATAAATAACTCTTCCTGCCCTATCAAAAAGTTTTATTGTTAAAGTTTTAACTTCCTTATAATCAAAATATACTGTAAGGTTATTAGTTGCCGGATTAGGATAAATGTGGACCTTATTTTCATAGCTAGCAGTATCACAAGAAGTACAAGAATTACATCCAGCAGCAGCTAAATTTTCAACAGAAACCAATTCGTTTCGATATTGAATAATTGCATTTTGCATTTTAATGGTCTGCTGAGCAGTGAATATATTCATACAGCTATCATCAGAATAATCCATGTAGTTTTCAATCATTCGATCAAAATTACATTGATAAGGCTTATAACAATCCGGGTATATTGAATAATAAGGATCTTTACATTTTGGTGTATCATCAATTCCGTCATCATCTATGCAATCTCCTCCTTCAAAATCGCCCCAGGGGTGTTCCAGATTTAAATAGTGCCCGATTTCATGTGTTACGGTTCTACCTGAGGCAAATGGATTGAGATTACCCTTTCTACCTAAGAAGTCATATCGAATTACCAAGCCATCTTTTGTCGATCCTGCCTGGCTAGAAGGGAAATAAGAATACCCCAAAATAGTTCCGTCATTAATTTTCTTCACAACCCAAATATTAAGGTACTTGTTGGGATCCCATTGAATCAACGATTTCATTGTTAATTCATCATCATCCACATTAAAAGAATTCGTTTTGGAATACTCAACCCTGTTAATTCCCGATGTTGTATCACCATTTTCGTCATATGATGCCAAACAAAACCTTATCCTGGTATCAACTCCTACAGGATCGCCATTGTAGCCATAGTTGTATTTTCCAAAATCCTCATTTAAAACTTCAATTTGACTCTTCACCTGATCATCTGAAATATTCTCCGACCCATTGTCATGCATTATATGAACCACTATCGGAATGATGTACTTTATTTCGTTAGTTTTAGAAATTTTTAACGGAATTAGAGGCTGCTCCTTTTCTTTAAAGTACAACTCCTGTAACGCAGGATTTCTCTCCCAGATTTGCTCCATTAAAGTATTTGTCAAACATTTCTGAAATGATCTTGAAGTGATTTGTCCAACCACAATTTGGCTAGAAAGCACCAAAAGAAGTAGTAATCGTAACATTTGCCAAAATTAAAATTAAAAGTCTAATATGTACGTCTTAATTACCAAGCAAGATGTTGGTATTGGCAGAAATAAGTATGATTTGAAGAAATTAACAACATAATTCTATAATACTTGGCTTATCTCCCCTTGAGTTACTCTCAAGTACCTTTTCTACTACCAAAATGTCAATGATTAAGTAATAAACTTAAAGAAAGCCACCCTTTCAAATATAATCAAGTTAGTTGTGACAAGTAATTTTTTTTTTCATGTAAGAATACCTGCTTTTTTTGTTAATTATAGATGTTTTATATAGGAATATTATTCTGTTTTTGTGACAACTATTCTAAACTTTCAAAATTTTATGCTTGGATATTACTATGTTGATGTATTACATTTACCCTTAACAACGAATCAATAGTTCACTAAAAACCTATAAAATGAAAAAATTAATCCCTATCTTAGTCTTAACTCTTCTTGTTTGGGAAGCACCACTCGTATTTGCAGGCCAAGCGTTTGATAAGGTTAAAACAGGCATTGTAAAAGAAGTTCACCAAGGGTCACGAATGGCAATGGTAGAACACAATGGAGCAATTTATAAAATCGTTTTGGCAAACTCAAGAATTTCCAGAAAGGCGATTGTCAATGCACCAATTAATTTTGTTTTCTTTGGAGAGGACGGAGTAAACAAGAATGACCAACGTAAACCCGCAGGAAAAGAAGTTCAAAAGATGTAATAATCCCGGTAATTAAAACTCAAAAGCCCTAATATATCAGTTAGGGCTTTTTTTATGTAAGGTTTTTCCTGAATTATCTACAATTTTGCTAACTCTAATTATAGTAACACAAGCTATTTAGAGGAGCGTATTATTGAATTGAGTGCCCAAATCCGATATCCCATGTCCATTCATCGTTAAACACTGGTATATTC
>JAESTI010000340.1 GCA_016763665.1 Bacteroidia bacterium
AAAATTCTTTAAAAATTCTTTAGCCAATAAAATAATATCATCTCCTCTTTCTTTTAATGGTGGCAGATGAACCAAAAAACCCTTCAAACGAAAATATAGATCTTGCCTAAAATTGCCATTATCAACCTCTTTCTTTAGGTCCTTATTAGTAGCAGCGATAACTCTTAAGTCAATGGCAATTGTATTGTTACTACCGATCCTAACAATCTCCTTTTGCTCAATTACTCTCAAAAGTTTACTTTGAAGATTCGTACTCATATCTCCAATCTCATCCAGAAAAATTGTTCCTTTATCTGACTCCTCAAATTTCCCTATACGCCTATTATCCGCACCAGTAAAAGATCCTTTTTCATGGCCAAATAATTCACTTTCGATCAACTCTTCAGGAATTGCTGCCATATTAACCGCAACAAATGGGTTTTTTGCCCTCTCAGAATTATAATGAACCGCACTTGCTACCAACTCTTTTCCAGTTCCACTTTCACCTGTAACCAATACGGTCATATTGGTTTTTTCTGCCTTGCCCAATTTTTTAAGCATTTCTAAAAGAGCAGGACTATTTCCTAAAATTTTCGAGTACTTATTTCTATCAATGAGCTTTTCTTTTAGTTGCTCATTTTCCTTTTTAAGATTTATTTGAGAAGTGAGGTTCTTGAAAGAATTAACCAAAAGTGGCATGCAATTACTATCTTTCATCAAGTAATCATTAGCACCTGCTTTAAAAATCTTTAATACCACGCCAATTTTTTCCTGGCCAGAAACCACAATAGTTTTAATGCTATCATCAAAATTTTTGATCTTTTCAAGCAGTTCCAGTCCTGACATCTCTGGAAGGTGGTAATCAATACTAACTATGTCAGGATTTTCATGAAGACTATTAATGCATTCCTCACCGGTTTTAAAATGAGTGATCTCAATGTTGGAGAACTCATTTTCCAATGCAAGTTTCATTAACTCTGTAAAAGTTGCATTGTCTTCTACAATAAACGTTTTTATGGCCGAACTACTATTAGGCATTGATACTACAACTTAAATAACTACGAAATATAAGTTTTTTAAATCAAACCTGTATCAATATGAGACATTTTTTATTTGCAAAGCACTATAACATGCTAATTTTCAATGAATTAATTACGGAACAGTTCCATGGCACATCATTCGCTAATGTTATGACTAAAAAGAAACACTCATACTTAAAAGGAGGATATACTCATGAAAAAATTAACATTATTATTATTAGCAGGGGTTGCTTACCTAATGGTAGATACCTCAACAGTTCAAGCACAAAGTACAACTGCTGACAAAGTAACTGAGACTAACACCAATAGCGGTGGAAGTGACATTGATAGAATAACCGGAGGCGGGATTGGAAGTGGAGTATCTACAGGTAGTGGATCTGCTGCTGGAAGTAGTGGATCAAGCGGTAAAGTTTGGGTTTCTTCAGGTAACTGTGGATGTCATAATAGTTTAGGTGCAACTTTGGGAGTTGGGCATACTTCCCATGGCAACGGATATGGATATGGCCACTGGTTATATGGTCAGTGCTTACAACAGAGTATTGCTTGTAATTGTCCAGTTCAATAAGATATAATTGTAGGGTGTTCATTTAGCCTCATCTTAGTTGAATTTTAGATGGATTGAATCAACTAAGAGAGGCTTTACTTATCCAAAAATTCAATAAGCACTTCCAAAAACTTCCTTGGCTGTTCAGCATGAACCCAATGCCCTGAATTTTCCACAGTTACTACTTCAACATCAGAAAACTTGTGCTTTATTTCCTGCTCATCCTGAAAAGTAATATAATTAGAATTGCCACCCCGAATAAATAAAGAAGGTACCTCAACTTGCTCCATTTCTAAAGCAGCTCCAATATTTTCACTGTTATCATTAATTGCTTGTAAGTTTATTCTCAATCCAAAACTTTTATCTTTTTTTCGATAAAGATTCATTAAAAGGAATTGGCGATCTCCGGGCTGGTCAATATACTTAGCCAGATGTTCATCAGCCTCTTTTCTGAATTCCATATTTTCTAAATCCAAGGAACTTAAGCCCTGAACAATTTCTTGGTAATGAGGTTCATAATATCTTGGAGCAATATCCACTACAATTAACTTGCTCACTTTTTCAGGATATGAGTTGGCGAGCTGCATGGCCACCTTTCCTCCCATTGAATGCCCCACAATAATTGCTTCATCTAAATTCTGATCATTCAAAAATTCCAACAAGTCACCAGCCATTATTGAATAATCAAGATCATGGCTGTGTGGCGATCGACCATGATTTCTCAGATCTATTAGGTAAACAGCGTATTGCTCTGCTAATCGTTTGCCAACAGTTACCCAATTATCAGAGAATCCAAATACTCCGTGCATGATTACAATTGGAGTTCCATCACCAAAATTTCTGTAGAACAATTTCACTTAACTTCTGGTTTTAATAATGGTTCAACGATCATTGATTCATCATTTGTTAGCAATCCTTTAGGAACAGATTGTTTAACCTTTTCGCAGATAGCATTGATAATATTCTTCTTTAGCTGCACCCTGGTAAACACCATGCTAATTTCTCTTCGCGGTGATGGTACTTTAAATGGTTTTAATCTTGCCCTTATTTCCGGGTCCTTGATATCTAAAGCAAGTAAATATGGAAGCAGTGTTAATCCAAATCCTTGATCAACTAACTTTTTTAAGGTTTCAAAATTACCGCTTTCAAATTTAACCGGTTGGTCCAAATCTTTTCTTTGCCCGAACTTAGTGCTGCACAGATTAATTACCTGGTTTCTGAAACAATGCCCACGATTGAGTAACAACACCTCCTCCATATTCAATTCGTTGGGATCGATCACTTCTACATCAAAAAATTTATGATCGGGATGAACGTAAGCCATAAACGGTTCATAATATAGTGTTATCTCCTTGATTCCTTTTTCTACCAAAGGTGTAGATAATATTGCACCGTCAAGCAATCCATTTTTAAGTTTATCCAAAATAACCTCGGTTTGTAATTCCTCAATAATCAATTCAATGTTGGGATATTCAATTACAAGATCTTTTAGAAACAATGGCAACAAATCGTGAATAATAGTTGGAATAATTCCAAGCTTAAATTCCCCTTCTACAACTCCTCGCTTATTCTTAACTATTTCTTTTAGCTTCTCTGATTCATTTAGTACCACCCGTGCCTGTTCAATGAATTTTCTGCCCGCACTTGTAGGCTCCACAGGTTTTTTACTACGATCAAAAATTGTAATGCCCTGCTCCTCCTCTAACTTTTGTATTTGCATACTCAGAGTGGGCTGGGTAATAAAACATTTTTCAGCAGCCAGTTGAAAATGCCTGAAATTATCAACTGCGATAATATATTCTAATTGGGTAAGAGTCATTTTACTATATAATAATTACAAATATAGATAAAATCTATTAGAATATAAAATATATCGATTTGACAAATGTATTTTTTCATAGTTTCTTTGTATTAAATCATATTTTAACATTTAAATCTTGTAAATCATGGAAAACAAATTAAAATTACTTTCAATTGATCATATCAATATGAAAGTTAAGAACCTAAACGAAACTGTAACCTTTTACAACAAACTTTTCGGTTTTGAAGTGAAAAAAGATCAACCTGAAAGAAATTCAAAGATCATCGGTAATGATGCTTTAAAACTTTGCCTGTATGAGCAAGCAGAATTCACATTAGGTGACGCAATTGGGCATTTCGGCTTTCACATTGAAAACTTTGATGACACTATTGCCAAATGCAATGAAATGAATATTGAAATGCCTTATGGGTTGGTTGAATATGAAGATTCCCGCTCTGTATACATCAATGATCCGAATGGGTACGAAATTGAACTAAGTGAAGTAAAAGGTGGAGGACTTTGATCAGTGAACAGTGGCAGTTTGCAGTAAGCAATGGCAATTAAAAATGCGGCTTTTATTTAAGGTCGCATTTTTTATGTATGGAAGTATTTATCATAAGCTATAGGAGGTAAAATATTTAGCCGACATAAAAAATAGATAGGCAGCCTAAATAATTTAATGATGTCATAATCCGTCTTATAATCTTTGAAAGTTTTTGTTGGTTTTGCTAACCACTCATTTAATTGTTCTTCTGTTATTCCCAACCGTTCAATTGCCAGACTA
>JAESTI010000341.1 GCA_016763665.1 Bacteroidia bacterium
AAAGTTACCTGGCAGATAGATAGAAATGCAAATACAACCAATGTATGTATTGCAAACTGCAAGTTTTGTAATTTCTTTCGACCACCAGGCCATAAAGAAGGTTATATTACTACAATAGATGAGTACAAAGAAAAAATTGAAGAATTATTTAAATACGGTGGGAATCAATTGTTACTTCAAGGGGGACATCATCCTGAACTTGGCCTGAAGTTTTATACTGATCTATTTAAGGAATTAAAAAGTTATTATCCAAACCTCAAACTAAACGCATTAGGACCTCCTGAAGTTCATCACATTTCTGAACTTGAAGGCTTAAATTATGCGGAAACACTATATCAATTAAAAGAAGCGGGACTAGATACTTTGCCAGGAGCTGGTGCTGAAATTTTGACCGACAGAGTGCGCAGGTTGATATCAAGGGGCAAATGTAACAGCCAGCAATGGCTAGATGTTATGAGAGCTGCACACCAATTAAATATTACCACAACTTCAACAATGATGTTTGGGCATGTCGAAACCATCGAAGAAAGATTTGAACATTTCGTTCAATTACGACAGGTACAAAGCGAAAAACCAGAAGATTCTAAAGGATTTTTAGCCTTTATACCTTGGACTTTCCAGGATGTTGACACTTTATTAAACAAAATAAGAGGTGTTGAAAATGCTACCACTTCTGAAGACTATATAAGACTGATTGCTTTAAGCCGTATCATGCTTCCAAATATTATTAATATCGCAGCATCATGGTTAACAGTTGGTGGGAAAACGGCCCAAATATGTCTGCATGGTGGTGCAAATGATTTTGGATCCATAATGATAGAAGAAAATGTGGTTTCAGCAGCAGGCGCGCCACACAGATTCACCTATAAAACCATTCAAGAGTCTATTAAAGAAGCAGGATTTGAACCTCAACTACGTGATCAGGAATATAACCAAAGAGAAATTCCTGAGAATATTGTAGAGCAAGTGATCAACTATTAATCGATGATTCGTTAATTAGTATATTCGTTGATTCGTATTAATTCGTTATTTGTAAATTAGCTACGTGAAAAAAGCCAAATCCAAGAAAAAGGCTCACGTTCATCATCATCAATCTAAAGAACAGAGTGGGCAATTTGATTTTGTAAAATCTCCATGGTTTTATCTTGGAATTATATTGGTTGTTACCTACTTTTCTTTCCAACCACTATTTGAAGGGGAGTTTTCTAACTGGGACGATACAAGGGTACTAACCCATAACCCGCTAATCACAAACCTATCTTTGGACAATGTTATAAACTCAGCTACCAAAATAAAAGGTGTGTCGATAGGTGCATATTTAACATGGGCGACAGAATACAACTTATATGGCATGGATGCCAACATGTTTCATCAACATAATGTTTATCTCCATTTGATAAACACCGTACTAGTGTTTTGGATGATCTTTGGGTTTTCTAAAAATCTTATGGCTTCTACAATTACCGCAGCGGTCTTTGCACTACATCCCATGCATGTAGAAGCAGTTGGCTGGATCACTGGCCGTTCATGGCTTCTATGTACATTATTCTATTTACTATCTCTAATTTGTTATTACAAATATGTTTTTCACGATAAGAAAATATTGTTCTACACCTTATCAATAATTTTTTTCGCTTTTTCTATTGTATCCCAAGGTGCTGGAATTACCCTTGCTCCAACCCTGTTTCTTATAGATTATTTGAAAGAAAGAAAAATCAGCAAGCAATTATTTCTTGAAAAGATACCTTACTTTATTTTGATGATATTAATTGTCAAAGTCCTTATGTCAGCTCGTTATGGAGAGCAGGATTACATTGTTACTTACACATTAATAGAGAGATTTTTCATCGCAAGCTATAGCTTTATATTCCATATTTATAAACTTATAATCCCTACAGATCTAAGCCCTTTCTACCCACTCATACAAAAAGTTGATGGGAACCTCCCTGGCTGGTTATATATTTATCTTCCAATCGCTCTTTTATTGGGGGGACTTGCTATCTACTTTTCAAAAAAAAGCAGGCTAATATTATTCGGATTTGGGTTTTATTTAATTACAATAGGACCTGTATTGCGCTTAATTCCTGTAGACAGTCCATACCTTATGGCCGATCGATATACTTATCTTTCCCATTTAGGTTTATTATTTCCTATCAGCATTGGCTTGGCTCATATTTATCAAAACAAAAATCAATATTCACGTTTAGTGCGATCATTGGTTTTAATTGTAATCTTGGTGTTTGGAATTGGTATGCCGGTATGGAGTTGGGAACGATGTGGAATTTGGAAAGACAGTGTTAGCATGTGGACGGATGTATTAGATAAATATCCAGAAGAAAAAGTTGCATACTCAAATCGATCGCTTGCCTATGGAGAATCAGGCAATCTGAAGTTAGCCTTAAAGGATTGTAATAAAACAATTGAGCTTGACCCCACATCAACAAGGTATTACAACAACCGTGGATTGATCTATAACAACTTGGGACAATACGATCTAGCAATTGTAGATTTTAATAAAGGATTGGAGATAGATCCGGAATATTTTAAATTCTATTTTAACCGCGGCATTTCATATTCCAAAAAGGGAGATTTAAATCAAACAATAAAAGATTACACCAAAGCAATAGAACTTGACAGCAATTATGTCGAGGCATTCATGAACCGGGGAATTGTATATACCGATAAAGCAGGGAAGTATGACCTAGCCATTCAGGATTTTACCAAAGTAATTGCACTCCAACCAGATAATATGGATGCCAAAATGAATATGGGTTTAGCCTATTATAAAAAGGGAGATAACCTTAATGCAGTTACTAACTACACTGATGCGCTAGCAGAGGCCCCAGATAATTCTAAATTGCATTATTTGAGATCTTTAGCGAATTTTGGATTAGAAAGATATATCGAAGCTTATCAGGACGCAACCAAAGCACAATATCTCGGATACAATGTAGAAAAATCTTACTTAGATCAACTTAAAGGATTGGCAGGAACTATATAATATCTAAATATAAGGTCATGTTGAGCGGAGTCGAAACATGAACCGGTAGATTTCGACTCCGCTCAATCTGACTTTTAATTTGTCAGAGGGCTAATCTCTCATCAATTCAAGCTATGAACAATCAAGCCGCTTCTTAGTTTAGGCTCAAACCAGGTAGTTTTTGGAGGCATGATGTTGTTGGTATCTGAAATATTGATAAGCTGTTCAATGCTGACGGGGAACAAAGCAAAAGCTACTTTCATTTCTCCTGAATCAACTCGTTTTTCCAATTCACCTAACCCCCTTATCCCGCCAACAAAGTCAATGCGTTTATCTGTTCGTAAATCTTTAATTCCTAAAATTGGGTCTAATATCTGATTTGATAGTATAGTAACATCCAAAACACCTATTGGATCATTATCATCATAAGTTCCCTCATTTGCTTTTAAAGAATACCAACTACCATCCAAATACATTCCAAATTCATGTAAATGAGCTGGTTTGAATTGCTCACTTCCAACTTTATTGAACTCGAAATTCTCAGATAATTTTTGAACAAACTCTTCTGATGAAAGGCCATTTAAATCTTTAACAACCCTGTTATAGTCAATAATATTTAACTGGCTAGCAGGAAAATGAACAGCAAGAAAATAGTTATACTCTTCATCCCCATTGTGATCGGGATTGTTCTCTTTCCTCGATTTTCCAACCAATGCCGCAGATGCAGTACGATGATGCCCATCAGCAATGTAAGTGGCAGGGATACCATTAAAAAGTTCAACAAGTATATTGATATGCTCGCTGTCACTAACAACCCAAAGAGTGTGTTGAATACCATCAACGGCAGTGAAATCGTATTCAGGATCGTTTTTGATGACTTCATCTATCACTTCATCAACCTCAGGTACATCAGGATAAGTCATAAAAACAGGGCCTGCATTAATATTTGTCACATCAACATGGGTCATTCTGTCTTTTTCTTTATCTGGCCTGGTTAATTCATGCTTTTTTATTACATCGTTAAAATAATCCTCCACTGAAGCACAACCAACTAAGCCATATTGTGTTTGGCCATTCATTTTTTGTGCATATACATAAAGGCAATCTGTATCATCCTGCATTAAAACACCATCATTTAACATTGTGTTAAAGTTCTCCCTTGCCTTGTTATATACTTCCTGGCTGTATACATCTGTACCCTCAGGAAGATCAATCTCAGGTTTTAATACATGTAAAAAGGAATCAGGATTTCCATCTACCTCAATTCTTGCTTCCTGTGAATTCAGTACATCATATGGAGGTGATGCCACGCTTTTTGCTTTATCCTTTACAGGACGAATTCCTTTAAATGGTT
>JAESTI010000021.1 GCA_016763665.1 Bacteroidia bacterium
CAAAAGGTGCTTGATGAGATTAAATCTACTTTAGTTGATAAGCTGTATATACTAGTAAGCGGCAAAAGCTCTCAAGGTGTTCAAAACCTTTACCAGGAAGATGTTATTCCTAAAGGAACAAAATTTACTCAAAAGCTACTTACAGGGATTGATTACTCATCAGTTAACCATAGTAAATGGACACTTGACCGTGAAATAAACAAGCAAATCAAAACTTTATTACACAACTACCAACTTACACTAAACGAAGTGGTGGGTGTCTACAAAAGGGAAAAATTTGCAATTAATGTAGGAGATGAACTCCCAACTGGCATTCTTAAACTGGCAAAAGTTTATGTAGCCAAGAAAAGAAAACTTAAAGTTGGGGATAAATTAGCAGGCCGGCACGGTAATAAAGGTATCGTAGCAAGAATCGTAAGAGAAGAGGATATGCCTTTTCTTGAAGATGGTACCCCTGTAGATTTAGTACTTAATCCATTAGGTGTTCCTTCCCGTATGAACTTGGGGCAGATATACGAAAGTATTCTTGGATGGGCAGGATTAGAGCTTGGAATCAAATTTAAAACTCCAATTTTTGATGGTGCAAGTTTAGATCAGGTTAACGACTATATTAAAGAAGCTGGCCTTCCAGAAGGTGGTAAAACATACTTATATGATGGAGGAACAGGTGAAAGATTCGATCAACCAACAACAGTTGGAGTAATATATATGCTTAAACTGGGGCATATGGTTGATGATAAAATGCACGCAAGATCTATTGGACCATACTCTCTTATCACTCAACAACCATTAGGTGGTAAAGCACAGTTTGGAGGACAGAGATTTGGAGAAATGGAGGTTTGGGCACTTGAAGCATTTGGCGCAGCTAACATCCTTCAGGAAATTTTAACTGTTAAATCGGATGATGTTATAGGTAGAGCAAAAACCTATGAATCCATTGTTAAAGGCGAAAACTTGCCTTCGCCAGGGATCCCTGAATCATTCAATGTGTTAATGCATGAATTAAGAGGCCTTGCCCTTGATATTAAATTAGATTGATTGTTGATCATTACAAAATAACTATATAAATATGGCTTACAAAAAGTCTACCAAAACCAATAGTGACTTTAATAATGTTACTATTTGCCTTGCTTCGCCAGAAAGTATCTTAGAAAGATCATTCGGTGAGGTATTAAAACCAGAAACTATTAATTACAGGACTTATAAACCTGAAAGTGATGGATTATTCTGTGAAAGAATTTTTGGACCAGTTAAGGACTGGGAATGTCATTGTGGTAAATATAAAAGAATTCGCTACAAAGGTATTGTGTGTGATAGATGTGGTGTCGAGGTAACCGAAAAGAAAGTTAGAAGGGAAAGAACAGGACATATCAATTTAGTTGTTCCTGTAGCTCATATTTGGTACTTCAAGTCACAACCTAATAAAATAGGTTACTTAATGGGCCTATCAGCCAAAAAACTAGATCTTATAATTTATTATGAGCGATATGTAGTAATTCAAGCTGGTATTAAAGAACCAGACGGTATTCAATACATGGATTTTCTTACAGAAGAAGAATATCTGGATATACTTGAAACATTACCAAAAGAAAATCAAATCCTTGATGACGATGATCCAAATAAGTTCATCGCTAAAATGGGAGCAGACGCTTTGGAAATGTTATTAGCCAGACTGAACTTAGATCAAATATCATATGATCTAAGACACGCTGCTGCTACTGAAACTTCTCAACAAAGAAAGAATGATGCTTTAAAAAGACTTAATGTTATTGAAGCATTTAGAGAAGCTAATACAAGATTGGAAAACAAACCTGAATGGATGATCGTGAAACTAGTACCGGTTATTCCACCAGAATTAAGGCCTTTAGTACCCCTTGATGGAGGTAGATTTGCTACATCTGATCTCAATGACCTCTACAGAAGGGTTATTATTAGAAATAACAGACTTAAAAGACTACTAGAGATCAAAGCTCCTGAAGTTATTCTAAGAAATGAGAAAAGAATGCTTCAAGAAGCTGTTGATTCCTTATTCGACAACTCTAAGAAATCAAGTGCAGTAAAATCTGATGGCAACAGAGCTTTAAAATCATTAAGTGATGTTCTTAAAGGGAAACAAGGACGTTTCCGTCAAAACTTACTTGGTAAAAGGGTTGACTATTCAGGAAGATCTGTGATCGTTGTAGGTCCTGAGCTTAAAATTCATGAATGTGGTATTCCTAAAGATATGGCTGCAGAGTTATTCAAGCCATTTATTATTAGAAAGATCATCGAAAGAGGAATCGTAAAAACGGTAAAATCAGCCAAGAAAATAGTTGACAGGAAAGATTCTGTTATTTGGGATATACTTGAAAATGTATTGAAAGGACATCCGGTTCTGCTTAACCGTGCCCCTACTCTACACCGTTTAGGAATTCAGGCTTTTCAACCAAGACTTATTGAAGGTAAGGCAATTCAGCTTCACCCGCTAGTTTGTACAGCATTTAACGCTGACTTTGATGGAGACCAAATGGCTGTGCATGTTCCTCTTGGAAATGCAGCTGTTGCGGAAGCCCAAATGTTAATGCTTGCTTCAAATAATATTTTGAATCCTGCTAATGGTGCTCCTGTAACTGTACCATCACAAGACATGGTTCTTGGTCTTTACTATATGACCAAGGGTAAGAAAAGTACCAAAGAAGAACCTATAAAAGGAGAAGGAATTATTTTCTATTCCCCTGAAGAGGTAACTATAGCAAACAATGAAAATAAAGTTGACCTTCATGCATACATTAAGGTTATGACAAATGTCATAAATGAAGAAGGTGAAATCGAAAAGAAGTTAATTGAAACTACTGTTGGACGTGTAATATTCAACCAACAAGTACCTGAGGAAATGGGTTATATCAATGATGTGCTTACACAAAGATCCTTAAGAGATATAATTGGTCAGATAGTGAAGGCAACCGGAATGTCCAGAGCTTGTCAATTCCTTGATGACATTAAAGGATTAGGTTTCTACTATTCATTTAAAGGAGGATTGTCATTTAATCTTTCCGATGTGATTATTCCTGATTCTAAGTACGAATTGATAGCACAGGCTGAGGCTGAAGTTGATGAAGTACTTGCTAACTATAACATGGGATTGATCACCAATAATGAAAGATATAACCAAATAATTGACATTTGGACACGTTCTTCTACAAAGATTACTGACAATCTGATGAAGGAACTTACAAATGACAAAAATGGTTTTAATAGTGTTTATATGATGCTTGATTCTGGTGCAAGAGGTTCGAGAGAGCAGATCAGGCAGTTAAGTGGTATGAGAGGATTGATGGCAAAACCACAAAAATCTGGTAGTGCTGGTGAGATTATCGAAAACCCAATTCAATCTAACTTTAAGGAAGGTCTTTCCGTACTTGAGTACTTTATTTCCACTCACGGTGCACGTAAAGGTCTTGCCGACACAGCCCTAAAAACAGCAGATGCGGGTTACCTAACAAGAAGGCTTGTTGACGTTGCTCAAGATGTTGTGGTTAAAGTGGAAGACTGTGGAACATTAAGAGGATTGGTAATCTCTGCTTTGAAAGATAATGAAGATATCATTGAACCATTATACGATAGAATTCTAGGTAGAACTTGTGTTCATGATATTTATGACCCAATGACCAATGATCTGATCTGTAATTCAGGATCGCAAATAGACGAAGAATTAGCTAACATTATTACAGCTACAGCAATTGTAACCGTTGAAGTTAGATCACCTTTAACTTGTGAGGCAAGAAGAGGGATTTGCTCAAAATGTTATGGAAGAAACCTTGCAACTGGTAGAATGGTTCAAAAAGGTGAAGCAGTTGGTGTAATTGCAGCTCAATCTATCGGTGAACCTGGAACTCAGCTTACACTTAGAACATTCCACGTAGGTGGTACAGCATCTAATATTGCTGCAGAATCACAGATCACAGCAAAATTTGATGGTATACTTGAATTTGATGAGGTTAGAACTGTCAAGTATAAAGGTTCACAAGAAACTAGTGATGTTGTTTTAAGTAGAACAGGAGAAATTAGAATTCTTGAAAAAGCAGACAGTAAGAAAGTACTTATTACCTACAACATCCCTTATGGAGCTCATCTTCAAGTAAAAGCTAAAGGTAAGATCAAAGTAGGAGAAACTATCTGCTCTTGGGATCCATATAACGCAGTAATTATTTCTGAATTCGGTGGAAAAATTGGATTTGAGTTTATCGAAGAAGGTGTAACCTTTAGAGAGGAAACTGATGAACAAACAGGTCATAAGGAAAAGGTAATTATCGAAACAAGAGATAAAACCAAAAACCCTGTAATTCACATCCTGGATAAAAAAGGAAAGGATAAAGAACTTAAAAGTTACAACATTCCTGTAGGGTCTCACATTAGTATTGATGAAGGAGATGAAGTTCAGACAGGCCAGGTTATTGTTAAAATTCCACGGGCTATTGGTAAAACAAGAGATATCACGGGTGGTCTACCAAGAGTTACAGAACTCTTTGAAGCAAGAAATCCA
>JAESTI010000342.1 GCA_016763665.1 Bacteroidia bacterium
AATATCACCTCCCATAGATATTGCCGGGAGCAGCATAAAAACAAGCAACAACTCTAAAAATAATATTTTTACTAAATTCATATTTATAGAATTTAATTAAACGGTTGCGAATATAGTAGCTTATTATTTTACCAAAAGAATAATTAACAGAATATTTATCCACAATCAATATGTGGAAAAATTTATTAAGAAGAATTCGTTTATTAATTGAGATTTCTTACGAATCAATCCTTAAACATAAAAATGTAGTGATCTAAAGGAATATCAATTTTAGCCGCTTGTACTGCAGTATCGCTTACTCTGTTTGTTTGTGAAGACACAACAAGGGCAGAAAATAATGAGCAAGGAACACCGATTTTGATTTATGAAGAAATTAAACTTCTAAAATCAAAAATCGTTAATCCTTGTTCGATATTAAAAATAAATTATACTGAGTGGTTACGGTCTTAGCTTAATGACATTGCTCTCTCGGTTGAGCTGAGCTAAAAGTTTTAGAACTTTATCCCAATCAACAACACATCATCCAACTGCTTGGTATCCTGCTTCCACACTTCAAAGGAATCATAAAATACTTTGTGCATTTCTTTCATTGATAGTTGGTGATTTTCTGTGATCAGCCTCTGAACCCTGGTGCTCATAAATTTCTTATTATCGGGACCCCCGATCTGATCTGGTAAACCATCAGAGAATATATAGATGGAATCTCCTGGCTGAACTTTGAATTTATGATTAATGAATTTAATTTCTTTTCCTCTTTTTGAATATTGCAATCCTCCTACCGGAAACCTATTGCCTCTAAACTCAGTGAGATTGCCATTGCTTAAATGATACAATGGCCTGTGCGCCCCGGCATACTGAACTTCTCCAGTAGATTTATTTATACTACAAAAAGCCAGGTCCATGCCATCTCTTGATTCAATATTCTCTTCTTGCCGTAGTGTTTCCTTGATCCCATCATGCAGATGATCAAGTATTTTTGCCGGTTCATGTATTTTTTTTGCCATAACAATATCATTCAACAAAAAATGACCGATCATAGCCAGCATAGCACCCGGAACCCCATGGCCAGTACAATCTACAGCTGATATATAAAATTCATTATCGTTCTGCAAGGTCCATGGGAAGTCTCCACTCACAACGTCTTTAGCTTCATAAAAGATAAAAGAATCAGGAAAAACTTTCTGTAGGTGCGTTGCTGTCGGAAGCATAGTTTCCTGGATGCGTTGTGCGTAATTAATGCTTTCTGAAATCTTTTTATTCACCTTTTCAACTTTTTCTTTTTCATTCTTTAGTTGCAGGGTTCTTTCATTTACCTTCTCTTCTAATACTCTTTTTTCTTTCTGCAGACTACGTTCTCTTATTTTTATGAAAACAAAAACAATACTGAGTCCGGTTATTCCACATATCAAATAAAACCACCAGGTCTTCCAATACGGTGGCAGTATGGTAAACGAATAGGTGGCTTCCGGGGTAATAACTCCCAGGGTATTTTTTGCACGAAATCTTATCGTGTACTTACCTTCGGGCAAGAAAGGAAATTTAAATGTAGGAATTTCGCTCCACGGTAACCATTCCTGATCCAGCTCATCTATCTTATATTGAAAAATGGTGGATTCATTACTGATGTAGTAAGAAGCTATTAGATTAAATGCAAGAGAATTATTTTCATAATCAAGGGTAAGATCTTTAAAAACCAATGCAGCTTCTGAAGCATCCGTAATATTTCTAATATGAATATTAAATTGCTGTTTAAAAAGCGAATCGCTTTCGCGATGATTTATCTTAAAAAGGTCATTTCCCTCATCAATGATCCAAAGATTTTTTTCAGCATCCTGGAAAATTCCGCTAATATTTTTAAATAAAGCTAAAAACATATCTCCAGGGATATTTTCGTTAGAAAATTTATCCGTTCCTTGCCATTGATCATTGTTATGGCTCCAAAGCAAATCGTTGTTTGAATACAATACTTTAGAGTCTTCATTAATATAATCTGCAAGACCAGAACTTATGATTATGGAATCCTTCTGTTGATCATATTTGTAGATCACTGATGAGCCGATAAAATAAGTTTCATTAAAGATCCTTCTTGATTCAAGTATTTCTGAATATTCATTGTAAAGGGGGTATGAGATCAAAAGCAAAGGTTTGCCCACTGAATTGATCGTCAATTTATAAATGCTGTTTTCGCAGCCTAACCACAGATCCCTACCATTTTCCTCAACTATTGAATAAACGCTCTTATTGATAAATTCAAATGTAGTATCCTCAACCTGCCATTTATCATCATCATAATATATAGAACGCAACCCCGAATTCAATCCAACAAAAAACCGGTTCGCATTTCCCGTTACAGTAATGCAGTTTACAAAAGGTTCATCAATGATCTTGTTGGCTTCCTGATCAACTATTTCAAACAATCCTGAATTGCCAGCAACCAGCAGTCGTTTTTTGCTGTCGGCAGGATCAAAATTTACCAGTTGCTTACATTTACCTTCCAATCCTTTCACTTTTTTAAAAACATATTTTATAGACCGGAGAGCATAAACTTGCTTTTCCTCATCTGTAGGTTCTTCGGGTTGAACAGCTATTACCTTTTGCCGAACCCTCACTCTTTTGGGTGGTGCCTTGATCTCCTCTGTTACTTCCTTCTGCTTCTCTTCGATCAGGGCTAGTCGTTGTTCTTCTTCTTGTTTCGCAATTTCTTCTTCTTTCTTCTTTTTTTTCCTGGATTTGGCAGAAAGCTTTATCTTTTTTCCAAATAACGTAAATTCCTTTTTCTTGGGTTTTTGCAGTGTATCTTTTTCAGTTGGCGATATTTTTTTAGCAACATCAACTTTTTGTTCTTCTTCAACATCTGGTATATATTCTTCTCTGATTACAGTAGGCACTATTCGCTTGGGCTTGGGTTTTTTCATATAGCCCCTTAGGTCGTCATAATCTTTTACTTTATCCAGGTAAAATACTCCTTCACTCGTACCCACGTAAACAGTGTTATCAAAATCTATAACCGATGTCAGGTTTCCTTTCAATCCGGGATAAGAAGAATAGTTTCTTACTGGAATCAAATTATCGAGCCTGCTAAAGCCGTAATCGTGCGCTATCCATAAGCCATTATTTCGATCCAAGCCAAGTGCATGTATACCATCATCTGGCAAACCGGTTTGGTAATTGACTATGTTGTTAGTTTTTCCAGAATTCTTATCTATAAAAATACAACCCCCAATCAGTGTTGATAAAACAAATTGATCATCCGACAAATTAATACCTCCGGAAAGTACTGCTTCAGACAGATAATCTTTCGCCTCAAAAGAGTATGGTCGGTACTCATTATCATCAAAAAGATAAATGTTATTATCACTGGTGCCGACCAAAAAAGTATTTTGGTTGAAGTGGAAACCGGTAACTATTTTCACAGCAGAAAAATGCTGTCCATTTGATATTGGTACCAGCCCTACCGTATCAATCTTATGAAGCCCCTCACCATATTTATTGATGTATAGATTATCTTGCATTTTGATAAAACCCAGGAAAGGCTTATAAAAATCCGTACTCCAGTTATAATCAACTTGAGTTTCCTTTTTACTAAATCTGAATAAATTAATATCGCTATAGAAGTATACATAATCCT
>JAESTI010000446.1 GCA_016763665.1 Bacteroidia bacterium
ATAAAACATTTTTGCATACAAAGAAAGGTTATACTTAATTTTTTGTCGAGAATCCAAGTGTTCCAGACACTAAGAATCAATTTAACGAAAAGAAAAAATATTTAGGAAAGGAAAAATCTACTAACAAATATCTATTTAATCTTCTTCAACCTCCTCAGGCTAATTATCTTTCTTTGGGCTGTAGTCTGTTGCCAAAATTTCGAAAGCAGTTCGTCTATTAGCCTGGTGTTCATCATCAGAACAATCGCGTTTTACATAATTCCCTTCACATTCACAGTCATTTAATAATTTTGACTCCCCATAACCTTTTGCAACCAATCTATCTACATCAATTTCGTTCTCTACTAAATAATCCACAACAGACTGTGCTCTTCTTTGTGATAGATCTTGATTATAAGCCTTGCTTGCTCTACAGTCAGTGTGGGCATTTATGGCAATAACAAGGGTTGGGTTATCTTTAAGTATTTTTATCAAATCGTCTAATGAAGCTTTCGATGTGTCCCTCAAGGCAGCACTATTCAAATCATAAAGAATATTAGGAAGTACGATTTCAACGCCTTCTTTTGGCATCGGCTTTAAAGCAAAATCACGTACAATCTTATCAGCGGTAGTTCTTAAACCAATAGTTGTTTCAGTAGCAGAAACTCCAAAATAGTCATCTCTTCTAACACTTACAGTATAAGATGTATTGGCTTTTAATTCAAATTTATATTTACCAGTTGTATCGGTAGTTAAAGCTACTAAAGAACTATCACTTCCTGACAATGAAATTACTACATTTGCCAACGGCTTTCCTGAAGAATCATCTTTAGCCACCCCGCTAATTGAAAAGTACAAAGCCGGTAAGTAGTAATAATAAAGGTCATCATTTCCTTTTCCACCATCTCTATTGGATGCAAAATAACCACTTTGTTTAGTAGTATCAAGAATCAAACTAAAATCATCCGCACCAGAATTTAGGGGAAATTTCAGGTTCTCTGCCTTGCTCCACTCAATACCATCAAAGGTGGACTTGAAATTATCCATTCCGCCCATTCCTAAATGACCGTTTGAAGAAAAGAACAATGTTTTACCATCCGTGTGTATATACGGAAACATCTCATCTCCAGCAGTATTTACATTTTCACCAAGGTTTGCAGGCTCATCCCATGATTGAGTGGCCTCATCATAATAGGAAACGTAAATATCTCTCCCTCCAAATCCACCCTTTTGATTAGAAACAAAAAACAATTTGGTACCATCAGCATTTAGCGAAGGATTGCCAACCGTAACGGAATCATTTCCGAAAGGTAAAAGTTCTTGTTCTGTCCAACCTTCTGCGGTCAATTCAGTTTTATAGAGCTTACATACATTATCAACTTCCTTATCTCCAAAGCAATGTGTGTATATCATTTTCCGACCATTAGGATAAAAAGTACATGTAGCATCATTCAAGGGTGTATTAATTGTGCCCTTCACTGGATATGGGAAAGACCACTTTCCTGTTTCATCAGGATAACTTTCAAATATGTCAACAAACTTCTCACCTGTCCATTTGTATTCCTTGTTACCGGTTACTCCTACACGCCCCGAAGCAAATACCAATCCATCTTTATAATACATAGGTGCGAAATCAGAAAACTGCGTATTAAGCCCTGCCATATTATTAATAACATGACGTTCCGGATCGGCCATCCATTTAATGGCTAATTCGCATTCATCAATTCCCCTCTGTCCAGCAGGATCCTTTGAACGAATACTCTTATAGCTTGCGAATTGTTCTTTAGCCTTTTCAAAATTTTCATTTCGTTGTAAAGCTAATGCGTATTGAAGTTTGGCCACAGGATCACGATATCCTGATTGAATTGTTCTTAAATACCAAATTTCAGCTTGCTTATTGTTATTAGAAATCCTAAAACACTCAGCAATTTTGTAGTTAATTTCAGCTTTTGCTGCTTTCTTTTTGGTTTCGGTATATGCTTTTCGATATAAATCTACAGCGGCTGCATATTGTCCTCCTTCAAATGCAAGATCAGCATCTCTTAATTCCTGTTTCTGTCCAAATAGTGAAGCAGAAATTAATAGTATTAAAACTGAAACTAATGTGAATTTTATCTTCAACTTGGAACTTTCAAATTTGAAAATTAATGTACATCTGAATTAGTAGCAAATGTAATAAAAAATGAAGAAATCGAATATTGACATATTAACAATTGTATTTGAAACGAAAACGCCCAATGTTTGTTACATTGGGCGTTGAATTTTTTTGTTACTTAACAAAAAGAAGCTCTCTATATTTAGGCAACGGCCATGCTTTATCATCAACTAAATGCTCTAATTTATCAACGTGATACCTTATTTTGTCAAAAAATGGGTACACTTTATCTCTATAAGCAATTGCAAGTTTACGCGTATCTTCAATTTTATTAGCTTTCCTTCGAGCTTCTATCATTTCTTCCACACCAACAACCATGGCTTGGATGTGATCAGAAATTTCAGCTAGTATTTCCTTTTGAACCTTACTCCCACTTGCTTTAATTCCTACATCTTTTAACCCTTTGATATTTTCAATTAGTTGATTTTGGTATCCGATAACCGATGGTAAAATATAGCTCGTAATCATCTCTCCCATAATCCGAGATTCAATTTGAATCTTCTTGGCATACGTTTCTAACCTAATTTCGTGTCTTGAGTGTAATTCTCGCTTAGATAAAATTGAATGCTTTTCAAACAACTCAACGGTTTTCTTACTAACATAGGCTTCAATTGCTCTTGGAGTGTCCTTGATATTAGATAATCCTCTTTTCTTGGCTTCCTTTACCCACTCCTCACTATAATTATTGCCTTCAAACCTAATAGGTTTTGATTCTTTTATGAGTCTTCTAATAACTTCAATTATTGCTGTATCCTTCTTTTTTCCCTTACTCATCAATCTATCAACTTCATTTTTGAATTCTATGAGTTGATTCGCAACAATAGTGTTAATTATCAACATCGGGGCAGAGTTATTGGCCATGGAACCCACCGCTCGTAATTCGAACTTGCTTCCTGTAAATGCAAATGGAGATGTTCTGTTTCTATCTGTATTATCAAGAAGAATATCAGGAATCTTAGCGATATCTATCTTAATTGCTGTTTTCTGCTCTTCAGTTAATGAACCATATTTAGTGGTTTTTTCAATTTCATCTAGCACTTCAGTAAGTTTAGATCCTAAAAATGCTGAAATAATTGCCGGAGGAGCTTCATTTGCACCCAAACGATGATCATTTCCTGCAGAAGCAATACTTGCTCTTAACAAGTCGGAATGCTCATGCACAGCTTTTAATACATTAACCAGAAATGCAATGAACATTAAATGTTCTTTAGGTGTTCTACCCGGAGAAAGCAAGTTCTTACCTGTATTAGTAGCCATTGACCAGTTATTGTGCTTTCCTGATCCATTAATTTCAGCATATGGTTTTTCATGTAACAGCACTTTGAATCTGTGCCATCTTGCCACTTTTTCCATAACATCCATTAGTAACTGATTGTGATCAACAGCTAAGTTCACATCTTCGAAAATAGGGGCACATTCAAATTGGCTTGGAGCAACTTCATTATGCCTTGTTCTTAATGGGATACCCAATTTAAGTGCCTCTTTTTCAAAATCCTGCATAAATTCAAATGCGCGCTCAGGAATTGATCCAAAATAGTGATCATCTAATTGCTGGCCTTTTGCCGGACGATGACCAAACAAAGTTCTTCCTGTCAACACAAGATCAGGTCTTGCGTAAAACATTGCCTCATCAACCAGGAAGTATTCCTGTTCAACCCCTAAAGTAGCAGTAACACTCGTTACAGATCTATCAAAGTAATTACAAACACCTGTTGCAGCTTTGTCTAATTTATCTAATGCTTTTAACAATGGAGTTTTATAATCCAATGCTTCACCAGTGTATGAAACAAAAACAGTTGGTATGCATAATGTTCCTCCTCCTCCTTTAAAATTCACCACAAATGCATGAGAAGTTGGGTCCCAAGCTGTGTAACCTCTTGCTTCAAAAGTATTTCTTATTCCTCCACTTGGAAAACTGGAAGCATCAGGTTCTTGCTGAACAAG
>JAESTI010000343.1 GCA_016763665.1 Bacteroidia bacterium
AAAAGTAGTAAGATTTATTATTGTAAAAAGTCAAAATATTAATCTAGTTTTAAAAAATTATTCCAAACAAATATTCCTGAAAGTCCATTTAAAAAAATTATATAATTTCTTGGAAAGATTAAATGTTTTTGCTTACTTTCGGGAAGTTTAACTCATATTTAAACATATAAGGAAATGATAAAATCTTTGAACAAAGAATTGCTGGTATTATTTTTTGCTGCTTTCTTATTTGCATGTTCTGGTGGAGGTTCTCAAGACCAATCGCAACTGGATGATGAAATGGAGGGAATTAGTTTTGAAGAAGTAGACAAAGAAACTCAGGAAAAGGTGAAAACTATTATTTATAGTATTCCGTCTCCTATTCAAATAGCTTCATTGATAAAAAATTCGGGTGCAAATTATAACGGAGAAGTACTTAATCCTGCTTCAAATGTTGAAAATTATTACTCAACTAATAGCAGTATTGCTTTGAATTTAGGAGTTTACGGAGCTGATTTAGGTTATTGTTGTATGTATGATAAAACTCAAGATGCAATTTCTTATTTAACAGCTACAAAGAAACTTTCTGATGCTTTAGGTATTTTAGGAGCTTTTGAAGTTGCAACCATGGAGCGTTTCGAAGAAAATCTTGATAACAAGGATTCTTTGATACACATAGTTTCAGAATCTTTTAGAATGTCGGATACATATCTTAAAGAGAATGAGAGAAATAGTTTGGGAGCACTAGTATTAACTGGTGGGTGGTTAGAAGGGCTTTATTTATCTGCAAAGATTGTAGAACTTCATCCACTGCAACCCATTATTACCAGAATTGGTGAGCAAAAGAAATCTCTAGGTAACTTGATCTTGTTATTAAAACAGTTTGAAGCAGAAAAGCAAATTCCAGATTTAATTATTAGCCTGGAAGAATTACAAAAGGAATTTGATAATGTAGAGATCAAAGAAACATATGCTCCACCTACTACAGATCCCAATACAGGAGTTACAACAATTAACAGTAAAAGTGAAGTGATAATTTCTAAAGAATCTCTTGAAACTATCATTAAGAAAATTGAAACTATTAGAAACGATATAATTAGCTAAAATATGAAAAGGCAATTTTTAAAATTAGCATTTTTACTGGGATTCTTTGCACTTCCCTACTTTTCAAATGCTCAATGTAATTTTGTAGCGAATTCGTGTTCGCCAAATTTACATCCATATACATCTGATGGGCAGTATTACCATTCTTTACTATTAGAAGGGGAAACAGCAGAATTTAAAACTACCTTTTATGCTGCTGAGGAGTACAGAGTTGTTGCCTGTAGTAAAGATGGATTAGGAAATGTTAATTTTAGCGTATTGGATGCTAATTACAATTTGATATTTAACAACTCTGATTATGATGATGCGGCATATTGGGACTTTAAGTTTAATTCTACCAACGATTATTATATTCAAGCGTCCTTGGTTCCAGGAACAGGTTCCGGTTGTGCTGTAATATTAATCGGCTTTGATTGCCATTGTGGAGATTAACTAAAAAGACCTAAAAAAATAGAAAACATTGGTGTGAAAGCATCAATGTTTTTTTTTGCTTTTTATAATCTAAAAACCTTATATTTCCGAATATTTGTTTAACTTTCTATGCGAGAATTGCTATTAATTTGAATAGCTAAAAGACAAAAATAAATGAGCGAAAAACTTCTCAAAGCGTTGATGCAACTTTTTGCCATTGTGGCAAAGGAGGGCGGAGTTTCGTCTGAAGAGAGAACAGTTGTTGAATATTTCCTTAGATCTCAGTTAAATCAGGATGCAGTAAAAGAATACATGTCCTTATTTGAGGAGTTTGTAGATAAGTATACCACAAAAGATGATGGTGATCCTGCTAAGAAGAAGTCCCCCATGGCTTCCGTTAAAGAATCTGCAAGGACATTGAGAATTTGTATGCAGATCAACAAAGAGCTTACTCAAAAACAGAAGTTTGTAGTTGTGTACAGGCTGATGGAATTGATCATGGCTGATGAAGAGATAACCGAGCAAGAAGATGAGTTCATTATTACAGTTTATCAAACATTTAATATCTCTGATGATGAATATTCCAGCATCAAGCAGTTTGTAATTCATAAGGAACCTACCAAGTTAGACCTTCCGAATATTCTTATCATTAATTCAGATAAAGATTATAAATGCAAGACTGGGAAACACATGTTTAATGAATCCATAACCGGATTTATTGCTGTGTTAAGAATTCATTCGGTAGAGATGTATCTGGCTAAATATTGCGGTGAAACAACGGTTTACTTGAATGGATTAGGACTTAATTTTAATCAGGTCTATACTTTTGCTAGTGGCAGTACTATAAGATTTGCGAAGGCTACTCCAATTTACTATAGTGATATTGTGAGTAGATTTTTGCGTGAAGAAGCCACTGCAAGAACTACATTCGAAGCATTTGATATTGAATATAAGTTTCCAAATGGTAATATTGGATTGAGGGGAATTAATGTTGCAGAAGAATCAGGAAAGTTAATTGGCTTGATGGGCGCGAGTGGTGCCGGTAAAACTACTTTGCTAGGAGTACTAAATGGAAATGAAACACCATCAAAAGGTAAAGTATTGATCAATGGAATTGACATCCATAATGAAAAGGATAAAATTGAAGGGGTTATCGGTTATGTTCCTCAGGATGACCTATTAATTGAGGACCTTTCTGTATATCAAAACCTATATTTTGCTGCCAAGCTTTGTTTTAAAGAATTATCGGAGATGGAGATCGATAAATTAGTTCTTAAGACATTGACAAGCCTTGGCTTGATCGAAACAAGAAATTTAAAAGTAGGGTCTCCATTAAAGAAAACCATCAGTGGTGGTCAAAGAAAACGATTAAATATTGGTTTAGAATTACTGCGTGAACCTTCCGTTCTATTTTTAGATGAACCCACATCAGGGTTATCTTCACGAGATTCCGAGAACATTTTAGACTTACTGAAAGAGCTTTCATTAAGAGGTAAACTGATCTTTGTAGTTATTCATCAGCCATCATCTGAAATATTTAAGATGTTTGACAAACTAGTTATCCTTGATGTTGGAGGTTATCCGGTATATTATGGAAACCCTGTAGAAGCTGTAATATTTTTTAAAAAGCTTGCTAACCAGATCAATGCCGGGCAAGGTGAATGTATA
>JAESTI010000022.1 GCA_016763665.1 Bacteroidia bacterium
TATTCTATGCAACCGTTGTTCTCTCCATTTTACTAAAGAGAAAATGCTACCAAAGCCAAACAGAACAGACAGAATATAGAACCACCAAGTTTTCCAGAATGGTGGTAAAATGACAAAATGATGTTCCACGGGCTTAGGACTCCATAATTCATCTCCAATACTTGCCCTTACCTTAAAGGTAAATTCCCCGGGAGGTAAATTTGAATAAGAAACATACGTCACTCTTGTAACATAAGACCATTTGTTGTCAAAACCATCTAATATATATTGATATTTCACTTTTTCGGGTGTTTGATAGGTAATTCCTACATACTCAAATGAAAGGTTATTCTGATCATATTCAAATTTCTTACCCGTTTCAAAACTGATCATATCGCCATTAAGTCTCAACTCCACCATTCGCATTAAGGGTTCAGTAAATTTGGCTACATCTTCTTTTGGATTGTATTTCACTATTCCCTGAATGGTTCCAAACCATATATTACCGCTGGTATCTTTACAAACAGCATTGGTGTTGGTTTCAACTCCAATAAATCCTTCAAGATATCCATAGTTCTTTATTATAATTTTTCCGGTTTTCATGTATCTACTATAATCCAGTCTATCAACACCTACATTACTTCCAAGCCACAAGTAGTCCCCATCGAATATCATCAAGTATAATCTATCAGAACTTAAGCCATGTTTTGCATTTATATTTTTAAAAGCAACCCCATTATAGACTGATATCCCTCCTCCGGTACCAATCCATAAGTTTCCAATTGTATCTTGAATAATTGTCCTCACATCATTACTTGCAAGGCCATCAGAGGTGGTCATTGTTTGCATTTTCTGACCAGACTTTTTCTTTGTAAAATATTTTATCAAGCCTCCTCCTCCTGTCCCAAACCACATATTACCTTGGTTATCCTGGGTAATCGCAAATACAGCATTATTAATAAACCCATCTGCTGAAGTTATAGACTCAAATTCTTTTCCATCATATTTGGTTACTCCGTTAAGCGTACCAAACCATATGTTCCCTTGTTTATCCTGGAATATAGAATTTACACTGTTATTGGATAGCCCATCAGTAGTTGTATAGTTTTTAAAGATATAATTGCCTTTGATGTAATCGGCTTTACTTAATCTTGCAACACCCCCAGAATAGGTCGCTACCTTTTCAGTACCAATCCATATATTTCCATCATTATCTTCCAGAATGGTTCGTGCCCGGTTGCTTCCTAAGCCATTTTCATAACTGAAATTGGTGAATTTTTGCCCATCAAAAAATGATGCTCCTCCAATATCCGAACCAGACCAAATATTACCTCTACTATCTCTATGAAGCGCCCAAATGAAATTTCCTCTTAAACCATTCCTTTTGGAATAGAGTTCAAACAATTTACCCGTATAAACAGAAATCCCGTCTCCGTAAGTTCCTATCCAAACATTGCCTTCATGATCGCAAAGCAATGAAAAAACATGGTTACTCAACAATCCTTGCTCTTCCTGTAAATGTTTCGACTCAATTTCATTATACACAACAATTCCATGTCCAAAACTGGCATACCATATTTGTTGGTTATGATCTTCAACTATTGCACTACAAGGAAGTTTAAACTTTGAAACCGGCGAAACAAAAGTCAACGATGAATCTCCAGTATTTTCATTATAGATACAAGCTCCCTGGTTTGTACCAATCCAAATCTTACCATTGGATGCAATCAACATACGGTTAACATTATTACTAGGTAAACCATCATCTACAGTGTATAACACAAATTCCGTTCGAATATCCTTATTGGGATCACATTTTATCAAACCAATATTTGTCCCGATCCACATGTTGAACTCTTTATCTTGAGTTATCATATAAATAGATTGATTGTTTAAGCTTTCGAAATTCACTCTCTTAAAACTCTTGTTAATACTATTCTTATCTGATATGTCCATGGTAGAAATTACACCATTATTACCTGAGCCAACCCATAGTGTTTGTTTATCATCAACAAAAATTGCTATTATCTCATTGGCAATTAACCCGTGCTTAGTGGTATAATTTTCAAATTGAGTACCATCAAATTTACTGATGCCATTTCCGGTACCAATCCAGATATTTCCATAATTATCTTCTGTTATAATATTTATTCTGTTGTTAACCAGACCATCATTTGTAGTAAAACTCACCATTTTATGCCCATCAAACCGGTTAACCCCAGCCCCATTAGTGCCTAGCCAGACATAACCTTTACTATCCTGAAACATGCATTGCACCTGATCCTGCGCCAAACCGTCTTCCATTGTATAATTCTTGAAATAGTAAGATTGCGCTGATACGGTTTGAAAATCCAGAAAAGAAATACAAGAAAGTACCATCAACCACCTGATATGGCACTTTAAAGAAATGAAAAGATGATAATATGGTTTAGAATTTTTGCCCAATTGTGTATAAATCGTGTATTCGTTGATTCGTATATTAGTGTATTCGTTATTTATCTATTAAGCTATTGGCTATAAACTATCAGCTATGAGCTATTATCTAGTAGCTCTTATATTTTAACTCCGATCATTAATATGTCGTCAGTTTGAGGGTATAATCCTTTCCAATTGTCAATCTCTTCTGTTAGAATTTTTTCTTGTTCCTTTATTTCCAAGGTATGTATTTGAGGGATCAATTCTTTTAACCTGCTAGTCTTGAACTTTTTATTTTTTACACCTCCAAATTGGTCCGTATATCCGTCAGAAAAGATATAAAAACAATCACCTTTTGATAATTTAACGGTCTTATTTGTGAAATTTCTTTTTAACTCTGTATGTCCTCCTATTCCCATTTTATCTGCTTTTATTACTTCTAAATCACCATTACAATGAAATAACGGCCTATGTGCACCCGCATATTGCAGTTCATTATCGACAAGATCAATTAAGCATATCGCAGCATCCATGCCGTCCATAGATTCTGCACTTTTCATTTCCTGCCTTAAGGCAAACGTAATACCTTTATGTAAATTCTTCAATATTTCCGAGGGTTGAAATATTTTCTTTTCAAGTACTATTTGGTTAAGAAGATCATTACCGATCATACTCATAAAAGCCCCAGGAACCCCATGACCTGTACAATCGCATACAGCAACCATTATCTTTTTATTAGGTTTTTTGCTTTTATTATTTTCATCTTTTGAAAATTTATTAGTCAAATCAGCAAACCAATAAAAATCTCCACTAACAATATCTTTAGGTTTGTATATAACAAAAGAGTCCGGCAGCATTGTCTTTATTTCACTCATTGGAGTCAACATCGCCCTTTGTATATGACTGGCATAGCTAATACTCTCAGTCATATGTCGGTTTGATTCCTCAAGAAGCCCCTTCATTTTTTCAACTTGCTCTTTTTCCCCATGTACTGACAAACTCATATTCCATAACTTCCTGTTTCGTTCTTTAATTTTTGCTTCTGTTTTTTTTCTTTCAGTGATATCACTATCAATAGCAATTAGCTTTTTAACTTTATTATTTTCAATAATTGGAGTTAAAGTAGTTTGAAACCATCGTTTAATACCAGATTTTAGCAAATGCTCTGTTTCATAGCTTACTGAATTTTTTGTATTGATACATTTATTAAATACCTCTTGGATATTAGCATTTTTACTGATCTTTAACAACGAATCTCCTTTCAATGCTAGATATTCTTCATAAGAATATTCATAATTCTTAATGAACCCTTCATTCAACCATTCTATTTCTCCTTTCGAATCCGTGATCAATATTGAATTATCGGTTTCCCTTGCTACTATTGATAACTTCTCAAGCTCAAGGTTCTTTTCCTGAAGTTCTTTCGTTCTATCCTCAACTTTTCCTTCTAATATCTCTTTTTCAGCCTTGAGTTTCCTTACACGTGTTTTGTAAATTATTTGTATAAGAACAAGGATAGAAGTAACACATAACGAATAAAACCACCAGGTTCTCCAATACGGAGGAGTTATTGAAAAGCTAAAAACAGTTGGCTGCCAATTCCATACCCCCTCATTATTGCAGCTTTTAACTTTAAAAATGTATTCTCCGGAA
Organism: Bacteroidia bacterium; assembly: GCA_016763665.1. The sequence goes on from JAESTI010000022.1 coordinate 4,048, forward strand.
GGCAAATTTGAATAAGTTGCAGAATTTAACTTTGTCTCAGGGGACCATGTATTGTCAAATCCCTCCAAATAATATCTATACTTAACTTTTTCGGGATTTGTAAAGCAGATCCCCACATATTCAAAAGTAATATAATTTGAACTGTAAGGTAGTTCTACATTTTGTTTAAGAATGGTATCATTAAAAAATATTTTGAAGTTGCGAATATTGGTTCTTGCTTCAAAATAGTTCGTATTATCTTCCCGAGGATTATATTTCACAGTTCCGCCTATTGTTCCAAACCAAATACAACCTGCCTGATCTTTATAAATCGCCCCTTGATTACATTCAACGCCTTTGAAACCATCTACTTTTCCAAAATGTTTTATAGGTATTTGCGATCTCCTTATTTCCTGATCGTTTGGAAATTCAACCGTGGAAAAACCAGAAACATCCAATTTATACACTCCGTTATTGGACCCCAACCACAAGTTTCTCTGATCATCAAATATCAAGGAATATATTATCTGAGATTCTAAACCAAGATCTTCATCTACAGTATTTACATTACTACCGTCATACATACTTAGCCCTCCAAATGTACCAATCCAAATATTCCCGTTTGGACCTTCGGCAAATGATGATACCCAATTATTACTCAATCCATCTTCAGTAGTAAAACTTCTTATTTTTCCATCTGTAAATTTGGTCAAACCATTTTGAGTTGCGAACCATATATTCCCTTTACTATCTTCAAATATATTTCTTACATTTTCATTGTAGAATCCATGTTTTATAGAAAAGGTTTCCATTTGATCAAGATCAATCATTTTCCCGTCTTTGGGTATTCGTATTGCTCCTCCCCCAGTAGTTCCCAGCCACAGGTATCCTTTGCTATCCTCTAATATTGACCTTACCCCTAAATTATTGATCTGTGATTCCTTTATAAGAACAGAAAACAGATTGCCACCTGACTGTTCTGCAGACGGGTCATAGATACCAATACCATATCCATTTACGAAGAGCAAATTCCCCTGCTTGTCCTTTATAGAAGTTAAAACCAAATTACTCATACCATCCATATCTGAATAATTCTTAAAAACGCTTGAAGTAAACGTATTTTCGTATATATTTTTATTCTCTAACTTAAAAACACCTCCGCCTAAGGATCCAAACCAAAGATTTCCTTTATTGTCTTCTGTTATAGACATGATAATTGGATTGTTAAGTCCATCTTGCTCAGAGAAGTAAGTAAATCTCAACCCATCAAACTTATTAACACCACCTCCATCAGTACCGATCCAAACGTTTCCTTCAGAATCTGTGAATAATGAATAAATTATCTTATTACTTAGCCCGTGTTTTTTAGTAAAATTAATGAACTCTATTTCTCCGAATGAAGCCGGGTCATACATTGAGGCACCTTCATTTGTACCGATCCAAACCCTACCCTTTTTGTCGGTTGTAAGAGAAGATACATTATTGCTTAGCAAACCGGTTTCAATATCGTATCTAAATGATGTTTTTACTGTTTTTCTATTATCCTCAATTATAAGCTGGCTTAATCCAGTAGTTGTACCGACCCAAATATTTCCGTCTTTTGACTGGGTAATGGCTCTGATATTACCTCCTAAATTTAAATTATGAGAGTTATACGAATCAAATTCAAGGCTTTTGTTTAAACCAACAACGTTAGTAAATCGATTCAGTCCGTTATTAGTCCCAACCCAAATATTACCTGCATGGTCTTCGAATAAAACTTCTACAGAATTATTTAGTAAGCCCTTTCCATTATCCCAATGTTGAATATTTACATCTTCTAAATATGTTTCTTTATTGCTTCCACCTAACATTAACTGAATTAGGCCCTTTTTCTGTGTCCCTATCCATATATTGTTATATCTATCTTTAAGGATCGAGTTGACACGATAATTTGGAAACAATTTTTCTAATTTAGTGATCTCTTGAAACCCTTTTCCATTAAATATACATAAGCCACTTCTTGTTCCAACAAAAATATTTCCAAACTCATCCTCTCCAATTGCCAGTATCAAGTTATCGCATAGGCCTTCTTTCTTTCCAAAATTTTCAAAATCTCTTCCATCAAATTTAGAAATTCCACCAGCGATTGTTCCAAACCAAATATATCCCTTTGAATCTTGAAAGATAGTTTGAACTTGAGATTGCGGAAGCCCCTCTTCAACAGAATATGTTTTAAAGTTGAATGTTTGAGCATAACAATAACAACTCCCTATTATAGATAAAAACAATATTAGGGAAAAACGTAAATAACTTAATTTACTAAGCATATACAATATTGTAATTCCTAAATTTAAGAATTAAGTTTTTAAGTCACAAGTCAATACAAATACCTACCAGCCAAAAAATATTTTTAGATTAGTCTAAAATTTACTATATTTGTAAAAAGTGATCACTGCTATGAAGTACTACTCTAACTACACCAATACTGAAGAAAATTACCTAAAAGCTATATATAAGCTTTCAGAAATTTCTAATGATGGAATATCCACCAATGCAATTGCAGCACGGCTTGACACGAAAGCAGCATCTGTAACCGATATGTTAAAAAAACTCGATAAAAAGAAGCTTATCAGTTATAAAAAATACCAGGGAGTTACCCTTACTCAAGAAGGAGAGAGAATCGCAATTCTTATTATCAGAAAACACAGGCTTTGGGAATACTTCTTAGTACAAAAACTTAATTTCAAGTGGGATGAAGTTCATGAAGTAGCCGAACAATTAGAACATATCAAATCAAAACTCTTAGTTGACAAACTAGATGAATACCTGGGTAATCCAAAGTATGATCCACATGGGGACCCAATTCCTAATGTTGAAGGAAAAATCAGAAACCTTCATACTACTACTGCCTTACAATTGAAAAAAGGGGAAACAGGAGTTGTAGTAGGTGTAAAAGACCATAGTACTTCATTTTTACAACACCTTGATGCCTTAGGAGTTGCGCTAGGGAAAAAAATACTCGTAAAAGACTCCATAAAATATGATCAGTCATTATTGGTCGATCTTGATAAGCATACAGATATCACACTTTCAAAGAAAGTAAGCGAAAACCTTTTTATAGAACGAGAACTGAAATGAAAAAAATATGGCCAAATATTGCTCTTTTAGTTCTCTTATTGTTTTTCACATTAAGCACAACTGCCAAACTAAAAGTTCTTGCCACAACTACTTTTATTGCCGATATCGCTGAAAATATTGCCGGAGATAATTTAGAAGTTGTTTGTCTGATGCCAATTGGAGGGGACCCTCACATTTATGACCCCACTCCCGGTGATGCACAAAAGGTAGTGGATTCTGATTTGGTATTAAAAAATGGTTTGTTTCTGGAAGGTTGGTTGAACGAACTTATCGAAAATGCAGGAGGCTCAAGGCCAATTATTGCAGTATCGGATAGAATTGAACCAATTGCCAGCCAAGTTTATCATGGCTCCCCGGATCCACATGCATGGATGAATGCCGCTAACGGTATCATTTACGCTCAAAATATTGCTAATGCATTGATCCAAATAGATTCACAACATGCAGAAGCATATAATGAGAATTTTCTATCCTATAAAGCCAAACTTACTCAACTTGATCAGTATATTAAAAACTCTATCCTTAA
>JAESTI010000344.1 GCA_016763665.1 Bacteroidia bacterium
AACACTATTGCTGTCTATTGTCCGGATTCTTTGAATCACTCCATCAGTATGTCGGTAATAAATACTGGCAGTAAGGGTTGAGTTATCCCAATACTTTACATCTCCAAATTCAAATGAGTGAGTATATTCAGGGTTTAGATCAGGGTTACCTACCCATAAGTTTAATGGATTAGCGTAACTCCAGAATGGGTTTAAATTCCAAAAGCCTGGTCTTCTTATTCTTCTACTATAACTTAATTGAAGTTTATTATTTCCTTTCATGCCCTTGGTAAAATGTGCACTTGGGAAAAATCCCAAGTAATTCTTGTTAGAGCTTAACGAAGATTCAGTAAGCATTGTAGAAATATCAGTAAATTCGGTTCTTAGTCCGATCTGATAACTCAACTTTTTCCATTTGTTGCTGATCATCGCATAACCTGCATGAATAGTTTCAGAATAAATAAAGTGATTGCTAATATTGGCAAGGTTTTGCCAGCTTAACGTAGAATCGTTGTATTCTTCAATATCATAATCTTTGTCAATGTTTTTAAAACTGCTTTTATAGCCAGATTCAAACTTTCCATTCTCCTTAAAGGGATGAGAATAATCCGCCTGGATCAAACCTGAGGACTGGCCTTCTATTGTTAATACTCTTTGGCTCAAGGGAAAAAGATCACTTGGCGTTAGATCTACATTCAAATAGTTTTCAGATATACTTTCGTTCTCATCTTCATTACTATTTGAATATTGAGCATCCATAGTAAGATATCTACCTTTTTTCTTAAATAACTTTTTATATCCAAAAGCATATTCCATGGCTTTATCAACTTCATCTTTATCGGAATCTCTGTAGTAAGCATCAGTTATATTGCTTTTGGCATCATAATTACGATAATCTGTATGCCTGGTATTATTACCATCAGTTAATTTATATAATCCTGAAATAGTAATGGTATTTAGATCATTTAAAAAATAATCAAACCCAAATCTGGAAGAATTTGTTAGTCCTGCCCTTGTAAAATTCCCGTTTTGGTCATTAACAATAATAGAATTATCTGAAGTAATTTCTCTATGGCTGATAGCAATACCCGGGCTTGCTCTATAGCTTAGATTTTGCGTTCCAAAAAAATTAAATTTTCTTATTTTATAATTCCAGGTAATTGAAGCAGAATGTTTATGAGGCATTGCAGTTGTTAGAGATATTAAACCATTAAATCCTTTCCTCTTTTCTTTCTTTAGAATGATATTGATGATACCTGCCATCCCTTCCGCATCATACTTTACTGATGGGTTTGTAATTACTTCAATACTTTGAATGGTGTTTGCAGGAATTTGTTCCAGAGCTTCATTGGTGCTGATCCCCGTAAGTCCTGATGGTTTCCCATCGATCAAAATTCGCACATTATTGCTTCCCCTTAAACTTACATTTCCATCCATGTCAACTTGTACTGATGGAATATTTTGCAATACATTCTGCGCAGAACCGCCAATATTGTTCAAGTCTTTATCTACATTAAACACTTTCTTATCTAATCCAACCTGTACCTGATTTCTGTCTTCAGCAATTTCTATTTCTGATAAAGCATGCGCAGATATTTTGATGGAGGTTTCTCCCAAATCAAGATATGGGCTTTTCTGATTTAGAAACACGTTGGACCTGTATTGAGTTTCATAGGAAATAAATTCAATCTTCATGAAAAACGTTCCAGCACGTGACTCAATTTTATACTTTCCATCTGCACCTGTTATTGCACCCGAAACTAAAGAAGAATCTTGCATATTGAACAGGGAAATTGATGCATACTCAATTGGCTGGCCGCTTTCGGCATCTTTTACAACACCTACAATTTTACCTTTGGGTATATCTCCTGGGGTCCAATTACCTCCTCCATGACCACCATGTTGACCCTGAGCAAAGACAACTTGTATAATTAATATGAAAGCAGATAGAAATTTCAATTTCATGCCGCAAACATACAGCTTTACAACAATAACTGACATTAGCGTGTTGTTATTTAACAAAGTTTAACACTGGAAATAATCACAGTGGAACTCCTATTTGCTAAGGTGATAGCACCTTCGATGGGAACATAGCCGTTGGTACCAAGTAAAAGAATGGAATTACTTTCCTTTTGTTTTCTTTAATCTTCCTGCGCTTTTCAAACTCTTACTTATAACCCACTCCAACTGGCCATTGGTGCTCCTAAACTCATCAGCAGCCCATTTCTCAATAGCCTTTAACAACTCAGGATCAATCCTGAGTACAAACGCTTTTTTATCGCTCATTTGTTATTGATGCAAGGTACCTGTGTTGATTACCGGGGTTGCATCTTTGTCACCACAAAGTACAACCATAAGGTTACTTACCATTGATGCTTTTTTCTCATCATCAAATTCGATTATCTGTTTGGCCGATAGCTGAGTTAACGCCATCTCTACCATACCTACAGCTCCTTCTACTATCTTTATTCTTGCTGCAACAATTGCTGTAGCCTGCTGTCGCCTTAACATAGCATTGGCAATTTCAGGAGCATAAGCAAGGTAACCTATGCGCGCTTCCATTACATGAATACCTGCTATTTGCAATCTTTTTACAAGCTCCTTTTCCAGATCTTCATTTACCTCCTGAAAACCGGATCTTAAAGTAATCTCCACTTGTTCATCATCAAAGTTGTCATAGGAATAACTTCCGGCCAGTTTTCTGACCGCAGCATCTGTTTGTATAACCACAAAATTCTCATAATGATCCACGTCAAATGCCGATTTGTATGTATCGTTCACTTGCCAAACCAGGATCACATTGATCATAATTGGATTACCGATCTTGTCGTTTACCTTGACACGATCACTGTTGAAATTCCTGGCTCGCAGTGAAATGCGTTGCTGCGAGTAAAAGGGATTGATCCAAAAGAAACCATTTTCCTTTACGGTTCCCTTGTAGGCTCCAAACAGAACCATCACTTTAGAACTATTTGGGTTTACAATGAAAAATCCTATACCAATAAAAACGAGTATTGGAAATATAAGGGCGATTAATGGATCCCTTATAATTGTTAGTCCGGAGATGGCTATACCTAGTAAAACGAATGATACTGCCAACATCATGTAACCGGATACGGGCTTAATAATGTGCTCTGCTTTCATAATTTTTATTTATTTAGTGATATTAATTTGATATCATAATAATACTAAATAAATTTTAATTTTCCAAATATTTTATAAAAAAATTTATTCCTTAGCGGAATAAGTGCAGTAGTGCCATCTTGAGGAATGCTAAAACAGCAAAAAAATTAATAAACTACAACTCCTCAACATCCTTCCTAAACTGCTCCATTCTTATCCTGATCTTTTTTCTTTGGGCTTTGATGATGCGCTTTTTGAGATTTGATTCAAAGAAAGAGTGCAATGGGAAAATGGCCCCTGCGAGTGCTGCATTTATGGCAAGTTTAATTGCCGGTTCGGAAGTAAATGCTTCTATATAAGGATCAAGATAAACAAGCAGAAACTCAAACAGCAATAAGAAAGTAAAGAATACTAATCCCTCAGCTACTTTTACTGGAATATGCAACCAACCACTAAAACCCACTACAATTAGTATTAGGATGATAAAAATGAATGCCCCTGAGTATTGCAGATTATCTCTTCGTGCAATACTCTCGGCTTGAATTAAGGCTTGTTGTAATTCTATTTGTTTGCGTTCTGCTTCTGCTTTTTCAAATTCATACTTCGCCTCCAGTTTGCCTATTGCTTTGGACGTTTCTTCATTGAAGAGGCTGTCTTTAGCAGTATTATATTGCATATAGTAATGGTAGGCGTTGTCATATTCATGAGTTTTCTCATAAATCTTGGATAATTTCAATGCAATTTTTTTTACTCCTATTATTGAGTTACTCTTTTGAGAAAGGGAATAGGCTTTTACAAGACTACTTTCCGCTAATTTCAGTTTTCCTAAGGTTGCATATGTATCTGATAAATTTGACAACGTAGCAATTAGTTGCCCCTTATCATCATTCATTGCGCTAATTTCAATGCACTCCTTATATGTTTTTATTGCTATATCAATTTCCCCTTGCAGCATATACAGTGTAGCTATATTATGAGATAGTCCAACTGCAAACATCATATTGTTAGACGAAAGTTGTATATCCCTAAGTATCTGAAAATATTCTATTGCTTTAGCAAAACTGTCCTGAGACATAAGACATATGCCTAGAAAGTTTAATGATCTCTTAATCCCATCCTTATCTTCATTTCTCATAGCAATCTTATATGCTCGATTGTGATACTTCAAAGAGCTATCGTAATCTCTTGTTCCAAGATGGGCTAACCCTATTTTATTAAAACAGCTTACAATTCCAGCAGAATCATCCAACTCTTTAAAGAATTTAAGCGCTTTAAGATAATAGTTCATAGCTAAGTCTTGATTTCCTAAATCCTTGTATGTATTTCCTAATGATATATGTTGTTTGGCAATGAGGTTAATACTTTCAATTTTCTTACCTAAATCTTCTAGAATTCTCAATGATTTAAATTTATACTCCAAAGCATTTTTATGTTCTCCCTGTGTGCTATTTATCCTACCAATAAAATTCAAAGTTCTACTAACCTGGTTGTGGTTTGAATCAAGTTGATACACTTGAATTGCCTGGAGGCAATATTGTTTGGCCCCTTCATAATTGCCATCATTATCGTGTGCATGAGCAAGACTTAAAAGGCTTTCTGCTTTACCCTTATTAAAGCCTATTTTATTAGATAGTTCCAGAGACTGTAATCCATAAGTAAAGGCATCTTGAGATGAAGCTTTCATGTGTATTTCTGTAATTGCCAGTAAGATTAAAACCTTGATTGAATCTGATTTAGCTTCAACAAATTGTTGTTCTAAAGAATCTAATGCATTCATTTTCGCTCCACTATCGGCAATTGAATATGCACGCCCATTAGCAACTAAAGGAGAAAAACTATTAATCGTTACCAACCCAATTAACATCATTCCTTTAACTCCACTACTCCATTTCTTTCTTTTATTTCGGGTGGCTCGCTTTGTTAATTTGTTTTCAAACAACTGATGTAACGGAAAGATAAGTCCTGCAAGACAGGCATTAATAATGAGCTTATATATTGGTTCGCCTCCTGTGTATTGTTCAATTTGGGGATCAAGTAATACAAGTACAAATTCAAAGAGCAGCAGGAATGAAAAAAATACAAAACCCTCAACAACTTTAAC
>JAESTI010000416.1 GCA_016763665.1 Bacteroidia bacterium
ATCTTCTATCATTAACACGCTTGGGCGGTTTTATGAGATCAACAATGGAAATATTAAAATTGATGGTGTGGATATCAGGGAATATGAGCTTGAATTTTTAAGAAACAACATGGCTATCGTATTACAAGATGTATTTCTTTTTTCAGATTCAATAACTAATAACATTAGTTTATATGACGAAAATATAACAGAAGAACAAATTGAAGAGGCTGCTAAGATCATAGAAGCTGACCAATTCATTAGAAACCTTCCCAATACCTATGAATATAATGTTCAGGAAAGAGGCGCGACCTTATCTGTTGGGCAACGGCAACTAATTTCATTTATTCGTGCCCTGGTCTCAGATCCAAAAATTTTAATTTTAGATGAGGCAACTTCTTCTATTGATACAGAAACTGAGAAATTGATACAACGAGCGATTGAAAAATTAGTGAAAGACAGAACATCAATAGTTATTGCTCATAGGTTGTCGACTATTCAAAATGCAGATAAGATCATGGTGCTTGATCACGGAGAGATCATAGAAATGGGAACACATGAAGAATTACTAGAGTCAGATGGAATGTACAGGAAGTTATATGAGGTTCAATTTGCGAGTGTGGCTTGATCAATTGACAATTAACAATGTACAATTACCAGTTATCAATTGTTAATTATTTTCCTGTCCTTCTTCCTTTTTTTCCAGTATTCCGATTCTTTTATCCAAAACAATAAGATAAATTACTATCCCTAAGAATATAGTCACTAATACAGAAACAACAACATATATCTTTCCGGATGACCGGAACAAGTTTTCTGATTCTTCTGCAAATACATTCATCGCAAAGAATAAAATAGAACAAACTAAAACTCCTGATTTTTTCATAACTCTAATTTCTATATAGGTACTTAAAATTTAAGTTTCTTAGCCTTATTCTGAGTTCCATGATCCATATCCCCAATAAGGTCCACCCAATTACCGCAGGATAAAACACTAGCCTCATTCCGCCATCCAAATCATAGACATTGAATCCAGGATTACCACCACTGCCAGGATGAAGTGAATCGGTCAATCTAGGTAATACGAACAACAGTGGTATCATGGCCGCATATGCAAAAATATTATAAACCGCAGATATCCTTGCTCTTTTTTGGTCTTCATCCATTGAATTTCTAAGCACCAAATAAGCTAGATATATCAACAATGAAATTGCTGAAGCATTTTGTTTAGGATCGCCACTCCACCACTCTCCCCAAGTGAATTGTGCCCATTGCATTCCCGTTATTAAGCCAAGAAACCCAAATAATATCCCAACATTAACGGCTTCTACTGCAACCGAATCATTTTCTTGTGTTGGATTAGACAAATATTTAATGCTATAAACCAGCCCAACCGTAAAAATGATGATCATGCCAAACCACATCGGAACATGAAAGTAAAGGTTGCGGATAGTCTCGTGAAGTATTGGAAGTTTAGGTGTTTCAATTAGGAATCCTCCTATTATCACATATAATAGAAGCGCAATTGTAAATATTTTCCACCAAGGATTTTTCATCTTCAATTTATTCGCGCCAAAGATAAGGAAACAATATATAGGAAACAGTAACGATAATTACATTTATAGCAAGCAATGTGATAAGTTCGTCCATACTTTGCATCCAGGGATTGCCTATCATCGCATTTTTTGAAACAGCTATCAACATAACCAACAATGGAATAATGATCGGAAAGCTTAGGACAGCCAATAAAGTGGTATTGTTATTCGCTTTCGAAGCAATCGCTGATACCATTGTAAAACTTGAAGCTAAGCCACTACTTCCCAAAATTAATGCTACTGCAAACAACAATTTATTCTCCAATGGATTACCCATTACTACATGATAGAATCCCAGGCAAATCACTGAAAGAACCAACATCAGTAAAATGTTATAAATCAATTTAGAAATAATAACTGATTGGGAACTGGAAATGCTGTAATAGTAAAGCATTCGACCTTTACTTTCCTGAAGAAAACTTTTCGCAACGGCATTTACTGATGTAAACAGCATGATGATCCAAAACAAGGTAAGCCATGTTATTGGGTCTACATGTTTAAAGGACAAATAACACAGAAAAACTGTTGAGATAACATACAATAGAATACCATTAAGTGCATACTTTTGTCGCCATTCAAGTTTGAGGTCTTTTAGAATCAATGCCTTAACTTCTTTAAACATATCGCAAAACTAATCTTCTTTTCTAATAACAACTGAAATTGATAAGCAGTTTTATTAAAATTTAAAGACCGAAGATCAAAGAAATAGGCTATTCAGAAACATTTGCGATTCGTATATTAGCACAAATTTCAATCAGATGAGAAAAGTATTAATAGCCAACCGAGGTGAAATAGCGGTGCGCATTATGCGCACGTGTAAGGACCTGGGAATAAAAACTGTTGCGGTATATTCTGAAGCCGACAGAAACGCTACACATGTTAAACTTGCTGATGAAGCAGTATGTATCGGTCCTCCTCCATCCAATCAGTCTTACTTATTGGAAAATGAGATTATCAAAGCGGCAAAACTCACTAAAGCAGATGGTATTCATCCCGGTTATGGGTTTTTATCAGAAAATGCAAGCTTCGCTAATAAAGTTAAACGCTATAAGATCAAATTCATTGGTCCCAATTCCAGGGCGATTGAAATAATGGGAAATAAACTGGCCGCAAAAGATACTGTTGCAAAATTCGGTGTTCCTATGGTACCTGGAACTGATAAAGCTATCAGCAACATTAAAGCTGCGAAAAAAGTTGCGGCAGAGATCAAGTTGCCAATATTAATAAAAGCTGCTGCTGGTGGGGGTGGAAAAGGAATGAGGATCGTTAATAAAATGGAAGATTTTGAAGAACAGATGAAGCGTGCCGTTAGTGAAGCAAAATCAGCATTTGGAGATGGGTCAGTTTTTATTGAAAAATATATAAAATCATCACGACATATAGAAATTCAGATATTGGCTGACGCTCATGGAAATGTTGTTCATTTATTTGAAAGAGAATGTTCCATTCAAAGAAGACATCAAAAGGTAATTGAAGAAGCGCCTTCATCCATTTTAACACCTGAATTGCGTGAAAAAATGGGTCACTGTGCAATCAATGTTGCTAAATCATGCAAATATGTTGGAGCGGGAACAGTAGAATTTTTGCTGGACAATAAAATGAACTTCTATTTCCTTGAAATGAATACCCGACTGCAAGTTGAACATCCCGTGACAGAACAAATAACAGGAGTAGATCTTGTTAAAGAACAGATTAACATTGCAGATGGCAAAAAAATTAGCTTTAAGCAGGAAGACTTGCTAATAAACGGGCATGCTATTGAATTAAGAGTTTATGCTGAAGACCCTTCAGAGAACTTTTTACCTGCTACTGGCTCCCTAAATATTTATCAGCCACCAAAAGGTTTAGGAGTCAGAGTTGATGATGGATATGAAGAAGGAATGGATATTCCGGTTTATTATGATCCTTTAATGGCTAAATTGATAACATATGGGAAAGACCGTAAAGAGGCCATCAACAGAATGAAAAGAGCCATCAGCGAATACAAAATTTCAGGTGTTGCCAACACTTTGCTTTTCGGTGATTTTGTGATGAATAACAAAGACTTTATTAAAGGTACTTTTGATACTCACTTTGTTGAAAAACACTTTAAACCCAAGTTTCTTAATAAGGAAGATAAAAACAAAGCAATGATTGCTGTCTATATTGCTGGATTATTAAGCAATGAACATATTGCCAAAGGGACTAAATTTCAATTAGACAAACAAGAAAATTGGAAAAAGAGTAGAGTAATTTATTGAGTCTTAGTGGCTATACCTTTTTGCTCTTGAGATCTTATAATTAAGTCCCAAATACATTCCAACACTCACAGGGATCAAGTCTGATAGATTTAAATACCGTCCAAATGGAAATTCAGTAGCAGCCCCGCTTGTATTTATCGCATTTCCCAATCCGTACAAGTATCTCAATCCTATATTTAAATTTAATCCCTTAGCAATTTCTTCTTTTTCATACCCCATCCCAAACAAAAAGCAAGTAATTGTCTTGCTAAAATTTTGAGTTACATCAGTAGATGTTGATGCATTATTTCTTCCTCTATAATCTATGTTAGATGCTTTACTTAAGATGTTATACCTAAAGCCTGAATCAAAATAGAATTCGGGAATAACATAATATTTCAACAACCCATTTATACCAATGTATTGCAAGCTCTTTTTAAAATTACCAACTCCAATTTCTTCATAAATTTGATTATGGTTCACTTTTGATCCTGAAAGTGTTCCACCTATTTTATCAGTAAAATTATATATCAGCTCGAAACAATACCCATTACCAGTTGATATCAAGGATTTTATGGAGGGATCATCAGAGATATTCTTATTCAGCAACCAAGTCAACCCATACGAGCCGTAGCTTCCAAACCGAAATCCTTTTTTAGTAGCTCCAAGACCACGTTTTTTCCTTGCTTCGCAATCAAAAGAAAGAACAAAAACCAGTATAATAAGTAAAAAATAGTTTTTCAAAATGATAACTTTGGTATGTCAAGTTAAGAAATTTGGCTGTAATTTATAATAACTGTCTTAAATTTAATTACTACAATGTCTATTTTAAACAATTTACTTTTTCTTTTACTATTTACTTTTTCAAACTTTCTAACCCCGTTTGAGAAAAGCAAAGAAAAAGAAACTGCCACGTACGAAGAAGCTATAAGTTACTACCAAAACCTTGCATATGAATTTGATGAAATTTCTATTTCAGAATTTGGAGAAACAGATATTGGCAAGCCTCTTCATTTAGTTACAATATCAAGTTCTCGAGAATTTGATCCTCAAAAAATCAAAAGACAAAACAAGATAATCATTTTAATAAACAATGGTATTCACCCTGGTGAACCAGAGGGAATTGATGCTTCTATGATGTTAGCTAGAGATCTAGTCACTAAGCCAGAATTAATGCAATTGCTTGATCATGTTGTAATTGGTATAATTCCAATTTACAATATTGGAGGCTCCATGAATAGAGGATGTTGCAGTCGGGCTAATCAAAATGGGCCAGTAAGTTATGGTTTTAGAGGAAATGCCAAAAACCTTGACCTGAACCGTGATTTTATTAAGTGCGACTCAAAAAATGCAAAAGCCTTTACTCAAATTTATCATCATCTCGACCCCGATATATTTATTGACACTCACACATCAAACGGGGCGGATTATCAATATGTAATGACTTACATCGCTACTCAAAAAGATAAATTGCATCCGTTACTTGCTGATTATATGACTAATACCTTAAACCCGGCAATGGAAAAAAGAATGAAAACTGCAGGTCATGAAATGAGCCCTTATGTTTTTTCATTGAAATCCCTTCCAGATTCCGGAATTATGGCCTATTTAGAAACGCCCCGATACTCTTCAGGATACACAACTCTTTTTAACACCATTAGTTACATTACGGAAACCCACATGTTAAAGAGTTTTGACAAGCGGGTTTGGGCAACGTACCATTTTCTCAAAGAGATAATTTCTATTGCGGACAATGACTACCAAAATATTGGAGAGATCAGAAAGCATGCTAAAGAACAAACTAAAAGTCAAAAAGAATTTACTTTAACCTGGAAATTGGATAAAGATCAATTTAAGGAGATCAACTTTAACGGATATCAGGCCAATTATATTCCAAGTGAAATAACAGGAAAGGAAAGATTAAGTTATGATCGATCAAAACCATATACTAAGAAAATAAAGTATTATGACTCATATTCTAAATCTTCTATGATTGAAAAACCTTATGCTTACATAATTCCGCAAGCTTGGGGTAACGCAATTGAGCTATTAAAGCTAAATCATATTAAACTCTATCAAATTCCAGAGGATACTTCCTTAAAAGTTGATGCATACTACATTGAAGATTATACAACTATTCCCTACCCTTTTGAAGGACATTATCTTCATTCAGGTACTACAATCAGAACAAATACTCAAACAATTAAATTTTACAAAGGTGATTACTATGTAATTACGAATCAGGAAAACAACCGTTATATTATTGAAACACTTGAACCCGGAGCTCATGATTCATTTTTTAATTGGAATTTCTTTGACAATATTCTTCAACAAAAAGAATATTTTTCCAACTACGTTTTTGAAGACAAGGCTCTTGAAATCTTAAATGAAGATCAGGATTTGCGAACTAATCTTGAAAAACTTAAACAAGCAGATACTTCGGTCGCTAAAAGCCCTTACAAACAGCTCGAATATATTTACAAGCACACGGATATGTATGAATCTTCTCATTTACGATACCCAATTTATAGATTAACCAAATCCGTAAAATTTTAACCGCTTTTTCCTAAACTTTTGAGTACGTTTTCACGTACAATAACTTGCCGTTGGCATGCATCTTGCATTAGCTATAAACATGAGGGAACTTCTTTTTATATCCATTCTTACACTTTCGTTTGTTGGGATAAATGCCCAGGAAATTAATTACAATGAAATTTCTAAAATGTATGCTTACAATAAAATGGCAAAAGGATACATAGTTTACGGCAGTGTAGTAAATGGTGATACGGTTCCAAGTATTCAACTAAACACTTTACATATATGGGCGAAACGATCAAAGAAGGACATCAGAAAATCCAAACGAAAAAAAGCCAGGTATGATCGTTTAGCACGGGACGTTAGAAAAGTATATCCAATGGCCCGAGTTGCTTCTGCTAAGCTTAAGTACATTAATAATGAATTAGCAAAATTGGAGACAAAAAGTGAAAGGAAATCCTTGCTCAAAGAAAAGGAAAAGGAACTTTTAACAGAATATGAAGATGATATTCGAACCATGACTTTCAGGCAAGGAAGGATCTTGATTAAACTAATTGATAGAGAAACAGGATCTCCTTCTTATGATCTCATTAGAGATCTTAGAGGTAGTACATCTGCATTTTTTTGGCAGGCCATAGCAAGAATATTTGGTTCTAACCTGAAATGGGAATATGACCCTGAAGAAGAAAAGGCCATTGAAGCAATTATCCAATCCATTTAATCGTTTTAGATTCTCCCCTATTCTTAATACATTTATTCCAAAATAGCTTATGCAAAATCTAATTCTCGTTTTATTAATTCTTGGTTTTATGACTTCAGTAGCCCAAGAACCAAAATCTCTATACGATTTTAAAATGCAAACAATTGACGGTGAAGAATATGATTTTTCTCAACTGAAAGGAAAAAAGGTGCTAATTGTGAACGTTGCTTCAAAATGTGGACTAACACCTCAATACGAACAACTTCAACAACTTTATAAAAAATGGGGAGGAGATAGTTTTACAATTCTTGGTTTCCCTGCTAATAATTTTGCCGGACAAGAACCTGGAAGTCATGAAGAGATCAAACAATTTTGTACCAAAAATTATGGTGTAACTTTTCAGATCTTTGAAAAAATATCTGTAAAAGGGAAAAAAATCCATCCTTTATATCAATGGCTAACTCAAAAAGATCTTAATGGGCAAATTGATGCAAAAGTCACATGGAATTTTCAAAAATTCCTGATTGATGAAGATGGAACAATTTTCAAGTCCGTTGAACCTAAAGTGGAACCATTGAATTATGTCATCACAGATTGGATCAAACGCCAAAAATGAATAAATTAAGTATTCTCGCTTTTGGTGCCCACCCAGATGATGTTGAATTGGGATGTGGTGGAACGCTCTTATCTCATATTTCCCAAGGCAAAAAAGTTGGCATTGTTGACTTAACCCGGGGAGAATTAGGTACTAGAGGCACTCCTGAAATAAGAAGTGAAGAATCTGCTGAAGCTGCTAAAATAATTGGTGTTGAAATAAGAGAAAATTTAGGTTTTGAAGATGGTTTCTTTGAAAATAGTAAGGAAAACCAATTAAAAGTAATTGAAGTAATTAGAAAATACCAACCTGATATTGTTATTGCATCAGCCATAGAAGACCGGCATCCTGATCATGGCCGTGCTTCTAAGCTAATTTCCGATTCATGTTTTCTTTCAGGTTTGCTAAAAATTAAAACTGCAACAGCTGAACCTTGGAGGCCAAACGCAGTTTACCATTACATTCAATTCCGCAGTCATATTACTCCAAATTTGGTTGTCGATATTTCAGACTTTCACGAGAAAAAAATGGAAGCCATCAAAATGCATAAATCTCAATTTTATGATCCTGATTCCAATGAGCCGGAAACCATGATAGCCCAAAAAGGATTTTTAGAATTTATTGAAGCGCGTGCACTGGAATACGGTACACAAATTGGAGTCAAGTATGGTGAAGGCTTTACAGCTGAAAGATATATAGGGGTTAAAGATCTATCTAGTTTATTATAAAGGGTACCTCGCTAAGGTCTCAATATCCTGATTTGCAAAATCTTCCTTTAGGAATTTAAAATAGCCAACAATAGCGATCATTGCAGCATTATCGGTACAATATTCAAATATTGGGATGTAAGTATTCCAATTGTTTTTCAATCCGTATTCTTCCAAGCCTTTTCTTAACCCTGAATTGGCAGATACTCCCCCTGCTATTGCAATTTCATTTATATTTGTTTGTTCAGACGCTATCTCAAGCTTGTTCATTAATATTGTAACAATGCGATTTTGTATAGAAGCACAAATATTATTCATATTGTTTTTGATAAAATCATCATCCTTCCGAACATTGTTATTGATAAAATTCAATATTGCTGTTTTTAAACCGCTAAAGCTGAAATCTAATCCGGATATATTTGGTTCAGGAAATTGAAAAGTATTTTTATCACCCAATTGTGCATGCTTGTCAATCATTGGGCCACCGGGATAACCCAACCCGAGTATCTTTGCTGACTTGTCAAACGCCTCCCCTGCTGCATCATCGGTAGTTTCGCCAATTACTTCCATATCCAATTGATCTTTAACCAACACAATTTGAGTATGCCCACCAGAAACAGTCAAGCATAAGAAAGGCAATTGTGGTTTTGGTTCATCAATGAAATGTGCTAAAACATGAGCCTGCATGTGGTTAACTTCAATAATTGGAATGTTTAAGCCAAAAGCAAATGATTTAGCGAAAGAAGTACCAACTAATAAAGGACCTAATAAACCTGGACCTCTGGTAAAAGCAATAGTAGTTAATTCACTTTTATTCACTTTCGCTTGCTTCAAAGCATTATCAACTACAGGAATTATATTCTGTTGATGCGCCCTTGAAGCTAGCTCCGGCACTACCCCACCCCATTCTTTGTGTACATCCTGATTGGCTATAACATTTGACAGAATTTCTCCATCTCTGCAAACTGCTGCAGAAGTTTCATCACAAGAAGATTCTATTCCTAAAATTACCGCCATCGGTTAATTTATTTGTAGTTTGGTATTAAATTAGATATGATTCGAATATACTAATGGTACTAATTATACTAATAATCAACGAATACATAATTTACGAATAACGAATTTTTGCGAATATACGATTCACGAATAAAGGAACTATCAAAAAAAGAACGAAAATAGGATTAATAATACTTTCGCTGATATTGTTTTTACCCAGTGCAGGATATTTATGTTTAAGAAGTACCACAGTTCAAACATGGCTAACTCAACTAATAGCCAACAACTTATCTGAGTCTTTAGGGGCCGAAATTGGAGTTGGAGGTGTTGATTTTTCTCCTTTTAAAACTCTAATACTCGAAGATCTATACATTCTCGACCTGCATAATGACACACTGTTCAAAGCAAATTCCTTAGCAATTGATATTGATGCATTTGATCTGGATAAGAGGGTTGTTCAACTTCATGAAGTCGAACTTCAAAATCCATTTATCAACTTAAAACAATATCAAAACGAAAGTTATCTCAATTATCAATTCCTGATCGATCACTTCCAGTCAGATGATACTACAGGATCCTGGAAAATTCAATTAAGTTCATTAGAAATTCTTAACGGAAAAATTCTATTTAAAGATGAAAACAAAGTTGATTCTGTTGATCCGGCAGTAGTAAATTTTAATGATCTTGAAATTGTTAATGTCAACCTTAACGCAATTGATCTTTTCATTATAGATGACACAATTAAAACCAACATCAAATTCCTCTGCCTTAAAGATAAATCTGGATTTCAATTAGACTCATTTGCTGTAAAGGCTACTATAAATCCAAATTTAATTACTCTTACAGATCTCAATATTAAAACCCCTCAAACTAATATCATTACTGATCTGTCAATGAAATACGATTCCATTTCTGATTTCTCTGATTTTATTAATAAAGTTTATATCAAATCAAAGTTCCAATCATCACAAATAAATCTTATTGATATAGCATTTTTCACAAATAAACTTTCTAAAGACAATGAGGAAATCACATTAAGTGGTGAAATTAGAGGAAGAATAAATAATCTTAAAGGGAAAAAACCAGACCTCTCGTTTGGAAAAAATAGTTTCATAAAAGGGAATATTAAACTCAGTGGATTACCAAATATTCAAGAAACTTTTATTGATCTCAAAGTACAGGAAGCGCAAACTACCAAATATGACTTAGAAACTGTTCCATTGGAATTGGTCAATGAAGGAGTTAAAGTAAAGCTTCCTGAAAACATGGCCAAACTTGGCAGGATCCGTTTCAAAGGACGGTTTACAGGTTTTATTACTGATTTTGTGGCTAAAGCCGATTTCAGAACCAATTTGGGACACATTTCTTCTGACCTGAATATGAAGATCAATACAATTACGAATGAAACCAACTACTCAGGTCTTATTGTAACCAATAACTTTGAATTGGGTGATTATATAAACCTACATGATGTACTAGGAAAAGTTAGCATTGATGCTACCATAAAGGGTCAAGGGCTAAAGTTGGATGATCTCGCAGCGAATATTGAAGGGAGAATCGATGAAATTGAGTTAAAAAATTATACTTATAAGAATTGTACTATCAGCGGTAACTTTACTAAAAAATTATTTAGTGGAGATCTAATAATAGCAGATGAAAACCTAAATTTTAGTTTTAAAGGAACAATTGATCTATCTAATGACATTCCTATTTTCGATTTCAAATCTAAGATCACTAATGCCAACTTAGCCAAACAAAACCTTTTAGATAATAATTCTTACAGCTATAAACAATATGGCAACCTCATACTTAACAGTGATCTGGATTTACATTTCACCGGTAACTCAATAGATAATCTCCAGGGAGAAATAAATATTGATAATACCATTGTAATCAGTAAGAATACTTCACATAGAATTGGCTTTATTCATTTCACCTCGAAACAACTTGCGGGAGACAATAAAGAACTCAACATCAATTCTGAAATAGTAACTGCTAATATTAAAGGACAGTTCAATTTAAATGACATCACGAAATCCATTAATCAATTCATGAATTTGTACTTGCCTGCCTATTTCCAAGATACAACTCAAGAAATCAGTAATGGAAATCAAAATTTTTCAGTTGCTGTAGAATTTAAAAATACTAAACTTATTAATGATCTCATTCTCCCTCTATTTTCCAAATATCTTACTTATCAAATACCTACAAACAGTAAAATTGAAGGCAAGTTTAATGATACTGAACAACAACTATCATTAAAAATTGATCTTGAGAAACTCACCTATCAAAATACAACGCTGAAGGATATTCATGTCGAAATGTTTACTAAAGGTGATTCCCTAAAGGTTTACTCAGATTTCAGTGAACTAATTGCATCTAATTTTTTATTGCGGAATTCTAATCTATCCACTACTCTGTATAATAATAATATTCGATTTTACTGTAACCTAAATGATCATTTAGGTAATAAATTATTGAAGCTCGGAGCCCATGCTTCTTTTTATCAAGATACCATTTTATTAATAGACCTGTTGCCATCTGAAGTAACATTTGCAAACAAAATATGGAAATCGGATCCGTTTAACAGCATCAACGCATCAGGCTCGGTAATTGATTTTAACAACATTCTCTTCTCCAATGGAAATCAGGAAATATCGATCAATGGTACCATTTCTGATGATCTTGATGAAGAAATTATGTTTGATTTGATAAATTTTGATCTTGATAACTTAAACTCTATTTTTAACCTTAATGAATCCTCAAAAGTAAATGGCATTACAAATGGTAGTATTTATGTATCAGGATTAAAA
>JAESTI010000345.1 GCA_016763665.1 Bacteroidia bacterium
ATAAAGAGTATGATCCAACTGATGCGCTCAAATTAGATGGGCAAAAACTACCTTACATGTCTGGTCGTAAGGCTTCCGGAGGAGGAAAGATCTCAACAATTACCGGTATTCCTCATAAACCTGGGGTATTAAATGGAGGCAGTATCGTACAGGCTGAATATGGTGACGGTCCGGAAATTACCCAGATCTACGGATATGGAAATGCTGGAAATCACCTTGAACTTACCAAATCCACAATAGAAAGTATATTAACTAACGTTTCAGTGTCACAACCTGTATATCAGGGATCTTACGGACCTGTTAAAATTACTGTTGCTGACCCAGTTAATGTTCCTTGTGCAGAATTTAAATTGTACATAACGGGTAAAACAGATGGGTTTGGAATATTGATGGACTCAACTGCAAGATGGATGTTGGTGAATGAAACTGATAATGACACTGTATTTGCCGACTCTACCATGGATTATCCCAATGAACAGTTAATAATCAATCATTGTGTTAATATTAATTCTGATAAGCAATGTTCAGATAAAGTAAATTGGGGATTGATGGTGAGTGTTAATCAAGTGCAGGAGCCGGGTGTAGCCAAAGATGATGAAAATGGAGTACAGTCAACTTCAACAATAGTTTTTGAGCAAGGTAGTAAACCCTGGTTTACTGGAATTACAGATCAAGATGGTATTAATCCTTTTTACAACTGGATTTGGGCCGGAAATAGCACTGAAGCTAACTGGCAGGACATTGGTTGCGATAATAACAACTGTCTTGATCCTGAAGGTGCTTTTGAGAACATCATCAACGGAACCTGGGCTCCATATAGAATGTGTGCATATTTAGAGTCATATGATGATAATGGTGACGAAACCTTTTATTACGCACCAATTTATAATGATAACACTCTTAGCAGAAGAGGTGTTGAACTAGAAGACCTTGCTAATGTTGATTTGGTAATCACATCTGATAATACCAAGTGGAGCAATAGTTATGTTGTGGAGTTAAGTGAGTCTTCTGCATTGGCTGAAAATAATACGTCAAAAATGGAGCTTCGTAGCGTAACCAAATCCCAATTTCCAGGTTATGCCATTGACTTAGATAGAGGAAGAAGATTGGATATAATTTTTGGTGAGGATTCTTGGTGGCAAGGCGAAAATGGAAGAGATTTGGAATGGAACCCAACTGAGAATGTAGAGTCAGATCTTTCCGGAAGCGAAACTTCATTTTTGGGTGGTGGTAAACATTGGATCTATATTATGGATAGTAAATATGGAAGTATTAATTCTACTACTTTCGGTTCTCTTAAAGATGTATATAGTCAGGCCATGTGGGTTTCTATGGCGCATGTTGAAACGGGATATAACTTGTTAGAAACTGACGTTACTGTTAAATTGAGGGTTGACAATGCGTATCATACTGATAATACAAATACTACAGAAACCTTTAAGTATAGTTTTAGTACAGATAGCATTTGTGCAACAAAACAGGATGCTGCAGCTGCAAAAGAGAACTTAGATTTGATAAATATTGTTCCAAATCCTTACTATGCATTTTCTGGTTATGAAACCAGTCAGATAGATAACAGGGTTAAGTTTACAAATTTACCGGATCAATGCACCATTTCAATTTATAATTTCAACGGGTCATTAATTGAGAAAATAAACAAAGAAAGCTCGGATGCATTCATTGATTGGGACCTTAAAAATGCTGCTGGGGTTCCGGTATCGAGTGGAATCTATATCATCCATATTAATGTACCTGATGTGGGAGATAAGTTACTAAAATGGTTCTGTGTAACTCGTCCGATAGACTTGGATACATTCTAAAAAGAAATAAAATAGACATAAAGCATATATGATGAACGGATATTTTAAGAAATTAATTGTTGCATTATTCATTGGCTGTTTATCACTGCCATCAATTGCAGGTAATAAAGATAGAGCAGGTCAAGCTGGTGCTTCAGAATTGCTTGTAAATCCATGGGCCAGGAGTTCTGGAATGTGGGGAATAAACAATTCGGCTATGAGCGGTGTTGAATCTATGAGATTTAACCCAGCTGGCTTAGCCCATACCACTAAAACTCAAATTTTGATTGCTAGATCTGCCTGGTGGGAAAATCCATTTAGTAAATCTGCAGTTAGTCCTGATATTGCAATGAACGCTTTTGGATTGGCACAAAGGGTGAGCGAATCAGGAGTATTAGGTGTAAGTATCATGTCTATTGATTTTGGGGATATTCCAATTACTACAGTTTCATTACCCGATGGTGGTATGGGAACTTTTTCTCCTCAGTTTATGAATTTAGGACTTTCTTACGGCAAAGAGTTTTCTGAGAGTATTTTCTGTGGAGCTTTAGTAAGAGTTATTTCTGAATCAATTGCTGATGTTAAAGCACAAGGTGTTTGTTTTGATGCCGGAATACAATATGTGGGAGGAGCAACTAAAAACCTAAGAATGGGAATTTCATTGAGGAATATTGGTCCCTCTATGAGATATAACGGTGATGGATTATCATTTAGAGGTATCGTACCTGATAATGAATTGGAATTAACTGTACAACAGCGCTCTGAGCAATTCGAGTTACCATCGTTATTGAACATTGGTGGAAGTTATGATTATAAGTTATCGGAAAATCATTCGTTACTGTTTGCTGCTAATTTTGTTTCTAACTCATTTACTAATGATCAAATAGGTGCAGGAGTAGAATATAAGTTTAAGTCATATTTGATGTTGAGAGCCGGATATAATTACGAAAGTCAATTGCTAAGTGCAGCAGACAGGGTAACAACCAATGTGGGGCCAGCTGCAGGATTTTCTTTTGAAGTCCCTTTTGGAGAAGGCGGAACATCTTTGGGAATGGATTATTCTTATCGTGCTGCTCAACCATTTCAGGGCACACACAGCTTTGGAGTTAGAATAACTCTTTAGTTTTTGTAAAAAAAAAGAAAAACATTATATTTACATAAACAAACCTATCGCAGAAATGTG
Organism: Bacteroidia bacterium; assembly: GCA_016763665.1. The sequence continues at coordinate 2,983 of JAESTI010000345.1, forward strand.
ATAGGTTTGTTTTTTGTAATTTCTAATGAATGATGCTAATATCTACGAATTACGAATATTATACGAATACACTAATACACGAATACACCAATCAACGAATACACGAAAACATGAGTGAAAAGAATTACTATACTGAAGAAGGATTGCAGAAGTTAAAAGACGAATTAAATAATCTTAAAACCAAGGAAAGGCCTGCATTGTCTAAAGCGATTGATGAAGCAAGGCAAAAAGGAGATCTGTCGGAGAATGCGGAGTATCATGCAGCTAAAGAGGCTCAGGGTTTAATGGAACTTAAAATTTCGAAATTGCAAGATACCTTGGGGAATGCGGTTATTTTAGATGATTCAGATTTAGATAATTCAAAAGTGCTTATACTATCTACGGTCAAACTTAAAAATCTTAATATTAATAAGGAAATGAGTTATACTTTGGTTGCAGAGAATGAAGCGGATCTAAAATCCGGGAAATTGTCAATAAAAACTCCAATAGCGCAAGGATTACTCGGTAAGGAAGTAGGAGATAAAGTAGAGGTTGATGTACCAAATGGTAAAATGAAATTTGAAATACTTGAAATATCGAGATAATGGCAAGCATTTTTACCAAAATAGTTGATGGCGAAATACCTTGCCACAAGGTAGCTGAAGATGCTGACCACCTTGCTTTTTTAGATATAAGGCCTGTCGCAAAAGGCCATACATTGTGTATTCCCAAAAAGGAAGTAGATTATTTGTTTGATTTGGATGATGAGACGTACAAAAATTTAATGTTATTTTCCAAGAAAGTTGCTTTGTCAATTGAAAAAGTAATTACCTGTGAAAGAATTGGAGTTACGGTTGAAGGTTTAGAAGTGCCTCATGCACATGTCCATTTGATGCCTTTTAATGCAGGGGAGGGGGTAAGTATTTCAAAACCTAGAATGGAACTCTCCAATGATGAATTGGCTAAAATTGCTTCGAGTATCAAAGTTCAATTTGATACTGTCAATACCTGAGGTTATTTTGAAACTCTATCTTGGTTTTCTTTGATAAAGGATTTCCATCCGGTGTATTTACCACTAGCAGTAAGAGTATTACTTTGAAAATGATGGCATACAGCAACTGCCAACCCATCTGTAGCGTCTAAGTATTTTGGAATTTCCTGGAACTTAAGAAGATTTTTTAACATTAAAGCAACTTGTTCTTTGGTTGCATTTCCTTTTCCGGTGATAGATTGTTTGATCTTTTTGGGTGAATATTCAAATATTGGGATGTCTTTAAACAAAGCTGCAGCCATTGCGACACCTTGTGCCCTACCCAACTTTAGCATGGATTGTACATTTTTTCCATAAAACGGAGCTTCGATAGCTAATTCATCCGGTTTGTATTGCTCAATTATTTCTAGTGTTCCTTCAAATATACCTTCTAGCTTAAGGGCATGATCATCAAGATTTTTAAGATTTATAATATCGAAATTTTCTAAATACATTTTATTCTTTTGAATGCTGATAATTCCATAACCCATTATGCTGGTTCCTGGGTCAATACCTAAAATTATCTTTTCTTTTTCCAATAGGAGGTTGATATAAAGTAAGTTATTGTTTACATCTTAAGGAAATCACTTTATCCAACTCAAAAATATGCACATTTTTTGAAATAGTTATGTTTTCTGTGTAGCATTCATAACCAGGAGCTTCAACCTTTATGGTGTAACTACGACCTGGAGTAAAAACCATAATGAACTTTCCTGAGCTATGATTGGGATGGTATAACCCCTCTATAGTTTCACTTTCTCGTTCTGTCACAGTAATGGATGTTTGTTTTAATGCCAGAGAATCCTCTACATTTATTTTGCCTCTCATAATAGTAATTCCGGTAGATTCTTGAAACTCTGCCTGATAAATATCTAATCCACCAAACCCTCCTGGCCTTATGGAAGCGAAATAGCCAGTTCCTTTATCTGGTGTTAAAACAAAATCAATATCATCGTTGGTAGAATTTATCGGATAGCCAATGTTTATCGGTTCATCCCATTCCTTGTTCTTATTTAAGGTAGTGGTGAAAATATCAAATCCTCCAATGCTGTTATGTCCATTGGAGCAAAAGAAAAAAGACGTACCATCAAAATGCATGAACGGAGCACTTTCATCAAAAACAGTGTTGAGCTTATCGCCTAAATTAAGTGCCAATCCCCATTCACCGGTTGGAAGTTTTTGAATTTTATAGAGGTCAGTTCCTCCAAAACCACCGGGGCGGTCACTGGTAAAGTAGATGGTATTTTCGTCAGGAGAAATACAAGCATATTTTTCAGAGTATTCTGAGTTGATATCCGTTGTAGGACTATGTTTTCCAAGCTTTTCAGGATTTTGCCATAAATCTCCTACTAGATGTGACCAATATATATTTCCAGTGGTTGCATTATAATCTTCTCTATATATCAATAATTCATGCCCGTCAAGCGATAGTCCAGCGGCAATATCATTTAGATCGGTATTAATGGAATTTCCGAGATTATTTGGATAGCTCCATTGCCAATCCACTTTTTTAGATGTGTATATATCAGAGAAAAATTCACTGTTATAATCTTCAGTACCCCCTATGCATCCTTCCTTTTTAGAAGTAAAGAAAATCTGAGATTGGTCACTTGTTAGTAAAGGTGAAAAATCCGAATAAGAAGAATTTATTTGTTTGCCTAAATTGGTAATGGTTACTGATATCTTATTATTTAAAATACTCTTTGCATTATTACACATTTCAATGTTCCTTTCCGCCAATTGGTAAAGTGGATCGTTATCATTTGAGTATACCTTAAATACTTCATAATTTTCTATAGCTTGATCAATTTTGTTGGAAAAGTGATAAGCTCTTCCAATATAATAGTACACCTGGGGTTCTTTATCAGAACTTTTCTCAGCTTTACTTAGATAATATAATGCCTTATCATAGTTTTGATTTGAATTCATGCAGCATATTCCAGCCTTAAGATTGAATTTAGAGTAATTAGGGCTTTGGGATAAAAGTTGAATATATAGTGGGAGAGCAGTTCTATAATTTTCATTGGCAAATAACTCATCTGCTTTTTCAATGGTGTTATTTGCAGTGGTTGTTATACTATGATTTCTTTTTGCACCGGATGTAACAAAAAAAAATATTAAAATTAGTAAGTAGTAAGTAGTTCTTGTTATCATAGGGATCTCCCTAACCCAATTTGATAAAAGAAAGCCTTAACTTTTCGTAAACTGCTCTAATATATCTTAATCTGAGTCATCTGTTTCTTCTGAGTTACTGGCTATTCGCTTTAAAATTATTTTTTTATCAATAAGAACCGGCTCATTTGCATCTAACTCCTCTTCTACTATCATCTCTTCCTGAAAAGCCTCAAATCCGTTAACATTTGCTACTATCCTATATGTTTTGTTAGGATATAATATCATTATGAACTTACCGTTTGTTGCATCAGAATTATACACGCCATATGTATTATTGGTTTCGGCTTCGTAAGCAGTTATTGTAGTTCCAACAGGAACCATGGAGGTTATTTTCTCTATCAATAAAGTATCTTCATAATTTGCAGCAATGATAGAGTCAACATCAACTGCTGTGGTGTCTAAATATGGGTAACCAATAAAACCTATGTAGATGTTGGGAATGGCTGAAACTCCTTCAGGCCTGGGCATTCTTACATGGTATAGATCAGCAGCACCATATCCATTGGTCCGAATGGATGAAAAATAACCATGCTTTCCATCTAATGTTAATACAAAATGCTTGTCATCATCAGAAGAATTAATTGGATAGCCCAGATTTTCCGGTTCACTCCATTCACCAAATTCATTTAAAGTGGATTTGAATATATCATACCCTCCCATACTTTTAGGTCCATTATTGCTAAAGTAAAGAGTTGTGCCATCTGTATGTAAATGAGGGAATTCCTCATCATATTCTGAGTTTATAGTTGGACCCAGATTGATTGTTAAACCCCATTCACCATTTGGAAGCTGCTTAGCTCTATAAAGATCGACCCCCCCAAGTGCGTTAACATCTTTTCGGTCACTTGAAAATATTAATGTTGTACCATCTGGTGTAAAAGTCGCTCCCGTTTCTGATCTACGAGAGTTAATATCAGTATCAATATCCTCATTCTTAGATCCTAACAGTTCTATTTTAAACCAAGTGCGTCCTCTTTTAGGTGAAAAATAAATATCTGTGGTTAAATGTGCGTAATCTTCAATAGATACAAGCATCTGCTGCTCATTTGGAGAGAGTGCTAAGGTCATTTCGTTCATATCACTGTTTACCATTCGACCTATATTTTTAACTTTATACCATTTGTTATTTTTTATAGGTCATGTAAATATCTGCAAAGAATTCTCCGTTCATGTCTATAAAACCACCAGTAGTTCCTTTTCTTCTGGATGTAAAATAGATCGAGTTTTGATCTGCAGTGATCAGAGGTGCATAATCTGAGTAATCCGAGTTAACTTTTTTACCAAGATTTTCTATTTTTCTAACATCTATTGGATTCTTAACCATTTTAATTCCATTCTCACACATCTTTATTTTCAGCTTAGCTGCTTCAATTATTTCCGGGCGTCCATCTTCTGCGGCTATAAATTCTTCATAAAATGCAATCGCTTCATTAAATCGATTCATGTAATGGTATAAAGTAGCAAGATCGTATTTGGTTTCAGGAGGAAGCTTTTTCCCAAATTCATTGGCAAATTCCAAATATTCTATGGCTTTCTCTTTCTGAATATTCGCTTGTAAATAACAGTATCCAAGGCTGTAATTGATTTCCGGATCACCGGGTTTGTAGTTATTTAGTTTTTCATAAAAAGGAAGAGCGGCTCGAAAGTTTCCGAATTTGAAATTATCCTCTGCATTTTTTAACAACTCCCTCATCGCAATTTTGTTTTGCTGAGCAATGGCGGGGAAAGTTTGAACACATATAATAACAAAGAGCATTATAAATGCCCGTTGCATATAATTGTAATATTTATTAGAATAAAGCATATATTATCCGCAAGGTAGTGTAGTTATTTTGCGGTCTTAAGAATTTTTAATTCTGTTCTTCTATTTAGCTGCCTACCATTTTCAGTATCGTTTGAGGCCACTGGTTTTGTTTCGCCATATCCCTTCGCTACAAGATTATCTTTGATTATTCCTCGTTCTATCAAATATTCAACAACACTGTTTGCACGATTTAAAGATAATTTATTGTTGATTTCAGTACTACCTACTGAATCTGTGTGCCCTGCAATTTCGATTACCATTTTAGGGTTTGCTTGAAGCAACTTATAAATTTTATCTAACTCTGTGTGTGATTCTTGTCTTAATGATGCTACTCCTGAATCAAAGAAAACATTTCTTAGCACAACAGACTTTCCTGCCTCAATAGGATTAAGTAGTATTTCTTTATTGATCTCTTTAAATTCTGTTTGAGATTTAGGTATTTGTATATTCTCTGAATGAAAAAGATAACCTTCGGCCTCAACATGGATACCATAGTTCTTGCCTGGATTCAAAATTACCAGGAATTTACCATCTGCTTTATTCGCATTCCATACACCTACCAACTCACTTGTTTGAAGGTCGGTAAGTTTAATGAATGCACCTACCGGTAATTTATTTACTTCATCCAATACTCTTCCTCTCATCATAACTATAGCAGCTTGTGTTTCTTCTTCACCATCTTCACCACCAATACTTGCAATGCTACCAATTTTCTTATCTCCCTCCATTTGTATCATATAAATATCAGTGCTTCCAAAGCCACCTTTTTTCGCAGAAGCATAATAGGCGTGTTTAGCACTTGCTGATAATACAAAAAAGATATCATCATCAGTTGTATTGATCGGATAGCCGATATTTTTTGGCATTGAAATATAATTTGCCTTGCCGATATTACTGACAAAAATGTCATAGCCACCCATGCTGTTATGGCCTTTGGAACTAAAGTATAAGTTTTTACTGTCAGGATGAATAAATGGAGCATCTTCATCATATTTAGAGTTAACATTGTCACCAAGATTCATTGCAAA
>JAESTI010000346.1 GCA_016763665.1 Bacteroidia bacterium
TAAGAGCTACTAAACCAGCATTGTGTATTGCAGATAACAAAACTCCTGTTGCCAAACCTACAGATTCATTCACATAATAATTGTTTCGTTTCTTCCCGTCAATTTCTTCGTAAACTCTTTTAAAAACTACAATTAAGGCTGGGGCAATTTCTAAAAATGGTTTGTTCCAATCCGTTTCAAAAGGATATAAATCTTTAACCCATTCCTCTGACATTCGCCCATGATAGTTTTCGTATTCCTCTTTTTCAGCAGCATTCCTAATTTCTGATTTGATTTCAGGATTAGTAACAATACAAAATGTCCAGGGTTGTTTGTGAGCGCCCGATGGTGCTGTAGAAGCCGCCTTAACAATATTATCCAAAACTTCTTTTGGGATGGGTTTATCAGAAAACTCTCTCAAGGTTCTTCTCTTATCCAACCATTCATAAAAATCCTTGCTTCTTTTAAGCATTTCATCTTCTGAATAAATATCTTTGGAATAGGTAATAAAATTGGTTTTTTCAGCCATCTTCTCACATTTACAAACTCAAAGTTATATAAAAGTCTAAATCAGACAAATTCGAAAAATACTTAGTGTCTTTAAAATTACAATTTGACCTATTTATTATAAGTAGATAAATGTAAATTCGTTCTTTGAAAAACTAGTGATGTTTATAAGCAATAAAAAAAAAATACTGCTAACTTTTATAATTTTATATGGAATTGTAATTTCATGCAGTAGTCAAACCGCTACCAGGCTTGGAAATAAACTAGAATCTTTACTAAATAATAACATAGAAATGGAAGATAAAATCATAAAAACAGATGAGGAATGGAGAAAGGTTCTTTCGGAAGAAGAATATCGCATTTTAAGACAAAAAAGCACCGATCCTGCATTTACTAACAAATACTACAAACACAAAGAAGATGGCACCTACGTTTGCGCAGGATGTGGTAATGAACTATTTGCTTCTGAAACCAAATACCACTCAGGTTCCGGCTGGCCTAGTTTTTATGATGCGATTGCCAACGATAGAATCAAAACCAAATTGGATGAATCACTAGGCATGAAACGAGTTGAATTAGCATGCGCCAAGTGTGACGGGCATCTCGGACATGTATTTGGTGATGGCCCTAATCCTACCGGCCTTAGGTATTGTGTTAATTCTTCTTGTTTGGATTTTAAGAAAGAGGAATAACAGTAGGTTCGTATTGCTATACGAACCTACGTGTTTTAAAACATCCCAGGAATATTGGGCATTATACCTCTTGCAGTACCTTGTATTTCACTTTCAAAAACTTTTTCAGCTTCTTCCAAAGCACTATTTGTAGCAGTAAGAACTAATTCTTCTATTTGTTCTTTATCACAAGCTTGTATCAATTCATCACTAATAGTTATTTCTGTAATCTTTCGATTAGCTGTTGAAGTAACTTTTACTGCACCATTTTGAGATTCACCGGTTACAGTAACTGAGTCCATCCTTTTTTTTGATTCTTCTATTTTAGCCTGGGCTTCTTTTAGTTTGCCCATCATTCCATCTAACATAATTATTTGATTTATATAAAGTTAATTAAGTGTCCATAAAGTAGTAAAAATCAAAAAACAAAATGATTTTTTTTCATAACACACCCCTCCACCCTCTCAAGAGGGGAAGATAGGTATTTTGTTTTTTAATTTTTGCTAGATAGGTATCTAATCTTTAAAAGATCCTCTTGAAGTTTATGAACCTCAATCGTAAATATAATTTTAGCATCTGAATTCTTTACTTCAATTATATTTCTTTCTTTATGAAATTCCCATTCCCCATCAACCTTGTAATGAGCATCATTGGGTGCTAAAACAAACCATGAGCAATTACCATTGGCTTTAAAATCAAAAAATCTCCGGTAACGACTTGCCGGAAACTCTTTATAGCCACATGGTCTATAGATTTTGTATTCTGAGTTCACTGTTTCCTCTTCGTATGAATGCTTCCAACAATTGATAAAATCACTTCTTACAAAACCTACATTTGCATCCTGCGCTGATAAATTCAGAGTAATTACGATATTGAAAATAAGGATGAGAAAATGTCTCATATTAAAATATATAGGAGAAGTTTTTTATCTAACTTTGTAATTAAAAGTAACCTTCAAATTCCTTACCAAAAATAAAATTATGACTAGCTGTCAGTGCTTAGGTATCGAAAGTCAATTTGATGAGAAAGAAGCTCGTAAAAAGCTAAAAGAGTTTCGTAAAAATGGCACTAGTAAACTAGCCAATATTTTATTGGAGGCCATAAAACAAAATAACATTGACAATAAAACATTACTGGATATAGGTGGTGGTATTGGTGGTATGCAGTATGATCTGTTAAAAAGTGGGGTTTCTGAAGTAACCTCTGTTGATGCTTCAATTGCCTATCATAATGTTGCTGAAAAAGAGACAGCATCTCAGGGCTTTTCAAATTCAATTAAGAGACACCACGGAGACTTTGTAGAACTTTCCTATGAAATACCCCAACATGATATTGTGACAATGGATAAAGTAATTTGTTGTTATGATGATATACAAGGTTTAATTGATCATAGTTCAAAGAAATGTAATGAGACTTATGGAGTTATATATCCAATTGATTCAGTGATTGCCAAATGGCTGCAAAATGTTGTAAACGTATTTTTTAAAGTATTTAAGAACGGCTTTCAAGTATTTATTCATTCCAGAAGTGATATTGAGGAAATACTTTCCAATAATGGATTCAAACCAAAGTTCAGAAAAACGCACTGGGTTTGGCAAATCTGTGTTTATACCAAAAGTTAATCTCGCATAAACTTAATAATTCAGTAAAATGGTATGTTTTTTGAGGCTTTAAATACTTCAATTAATTGCTAAACAATGTTAATTTTGTGAACAATTTTTCAACTCGGGTATATATGAGGTATGCATATTTAGTATTGGCTTTTTTGATAGCAAATTCCATGTCGGTTTTTGCTGGAGATAAAGAAGGTCATAAGATCGAGGTTACTATTAAAGGACTTAAGGATACAATATGCCATTTAGCCGGATATTACGGTCCTAAATTGTATTACAAAGACACTGTAAGGGTAGATAGTAAAGGAAGTTTTGTTTTTGAGGGCAAGGAGGCTCTTCCAGGTGGGATTTATGCAGTGATAATACCCGGAGAAAAATACTTTGAATTCATTATCGAAGAGCAATTCTTTTCAATAGAAACTACCAAAGCTAAACTGGTTGAAGATCTAAAGTTTAAAAACTCTAACGAAAATGAAGTCTTTTATGGGTATATCAAGTACCTGAACGAACAGCAGTCTAAAGTTCAACCATATAGGCAAAAAATGAACGTCATTAGAAAAATGCGAGATTCATTGGATGATAAGACTTATCAAGAAGATTCAATGAAACTTTTAAGAGAAACTGTTACAAAGTTTGATGTAGAAGTTAAAGATTTTCAAGACAAATATCTAGAAGACAATAAATTAACATTGGCTGCAAAAGTTTTTAAGGCTTCTATGGATGTAGAAATTCCCGAGATTCCAATTCTTGCCAACGGCAGGAAAGATTCCACATTTGCTTACCGATTTTTGCGACAACACTACTTTGATAACATTGACCTAACGGACGACAGGATGATAAGAACGCCCATTTTTCATAAGAAAATGAGGCATTTCATTAAAAAATTAATTCCACAGCATCCCGATTCCATCATTAATGCCTCTCATTTTTTTATCGAGAAAACCCGTAGCAGTGAAGAGGTTTTCAAATATGTTCTACACTATATTACCAATACTCATGAAAGATCAAAATATATGGGTATGGATGCAGTTTTTGTGGACATGGTCGAAAAGTACTACGAAACCGGGCTTGCTACATGGGTAGATAGCGTTCAGATGTACAAAATTATAACAAGGGCTAAAGATCTAAAACCAACATTGATAGGAAAAGTAGCACCCAATTTAATATTAAAAGATACCAGTGGAAGATTTGTTTCATTGCACCATGTGCCTTTCAAATATACTGTGCTGGTTTTTTGGGATCCTGATTGCGGACATTGCAAAAAATCCATACCAAAACTCAAGAAAGTTTATGATAAACACAAAGAACTTAATTATCCGGTGGAGATTTATTCTGTCTGTACGGAA
>JAESTI010000347.1 GCA_016763665.1 Bacteroidia bacterium
CCCATTGGTGTGTTTGAAAGCAAGAAAAATTTTAACAATCATGAAATTAAAGTAAAAGCTGGTGATTGTATCTATATTTTTTCGGATGGCTATGTCGACCAGTTTGGAGGCAAAAGAGATCAAAAATTTACTTCACGTCAGCTAAGGGACCTTTTGCTTTACATTCATCAAAAACCAATGAAAGAACAACACCAAATACTTGATGACACTATCGAAAAATGGAGGGATGGCAAGGATCAAATTGATGATATTTGTTTGATGGGAGTGAAGGTTTAGAATGAGCAATCATTTGAAAACGCAAAACAGGGGGTAGTAATTTTTATGTTTCTAAATCAATCAATTAGTAGTTTGTCTGCAAAAAGTTTTAAAAATATTTGGAAATAATAATAAAATATTGAAGCTTTGTAAAAACAAATGTCGTTTAAACAAGTAATTACATCAATTAACAATGAAGTTAGAAGAAGAAATAAAGCAGAAAAAGTTTGAGAACAATTATCAGAAAGCACATCTGAATGTTTTGTTTACTTCTAATTGGTTGACGGACAAGTTTAAAGTAATTTTTAAAGGCTTCGGTATTACTTCACAACAATATAATGTGTTGAGGATTTTAAGAGGAAAACATCCAGTTTGCTGCGCTGCTGGCGATATAAAAGAGGTAATGATTGATCAAAGTCCAGATCTTACCAGGTTAATAGATAGATTAATAGAAAAGGGTTATGTAACAAGAGATGTGTGTGAGGAAAACAGAAGGAAATTAGATATTGCAATTACAGATAAAGGACTTGCCTTGATCAAGGAGATAGACCCTGGCATAAAAGTTCAATTTAAACAAATGAAGAAAATAAGTGATAAAGAAGCAATCGAATTAAATAGAATTTTAGACAAGATGAGAGGGTAAAAAAATTTAACTATATAGTTGTTAGAACAAATGTCGTTTAGACATAATATATGAAAATACACATAAAGTAATGTCAGTAAAAATAGTACCAAGACATAAACAAGCAATAGGAGAATTCAACGGAGGGGCAATAGTTGAAAATAAACCCATTGGTTTTCCGCAGGATGGGGGAGAATTGAAGCCTTACTCCAACCTTTTTTACTGGGCGTATGCGTGGACGGAAAAAGGAAGTACCATCGGAGAACATTCACACAAAGGGTTTGAAATAATGTCATTTGTTCTCAAAGGTGAAATAGAGCATTATGACAGCAAATTGAAAAGTTGGAAAAAATTGCACGAAGGTGATGCCCAGATCATTCGTTCAGGAAGTGGCATTTCACATGCAGAAAAATTATTCGCAAACTCAGCAATCTTTCAGATATGGTTTGATCCGGATCTAAAAAAGACATTAGGTAAGCCGGCCACGTACACTGATTATTCTGATGAAATGTTTCCAATAATTAATCAGGATAGAATGAGCACCAAGATATATAAGGGTGAAAATGCTCCTATTGAAATGGATACAGAAGGAATTGTGATCAAGGAGCTATCCATAAAAACAGGCATACATCGCTTTGAACTTAATTCCAATGATGTGTATTCTTCTTATCTGATTACTGGGGCATTAGACATGGAGGGCAAAGAAATGAAGGAAAGTGATTTCCTAATTGTTAAGGAACAAGATAACCTGGAAATTATCGCATCAGCAGAAAGTAGACTCTTTGTTATACAGTCACCGTTGGTACCAGATTATCGAAAATTAAAACACCTACTAAATCAATTTAATAATTAAAAAAATGAATGAAATGGAAACAATGACAGAAAAACAAGTAACCCCTTCTAAGGTAATGCAAATTGGAATGGGATTTTGGGCATCAAAAACACTGCTTACAGCAGTTAATATGGAATTGTTCACTCATTTAGCAATAGGGGAGTTATCAGGGCAAGACATTAAAACAAAATTAGGTCTGCATGAAAGAGGCCTTTATGATTTTTTAGACACCTTAGTTGCTTTAGGTTTTCTGAAAAGAAGTGGATTGAAGGAAAATGCTTTGTACAGTAATGCAGAAGATACGAATTTGTTTCTCGACAAGAATAAGCCAAGTTATATTGGAGGTATATTAGAAATGGCTAATAATAGGTTGTATGCCTGTTGGAATAATTTTGAAGAAGGATTAAAAACAGGATTGCCACAAAATGAAACAAAAACTGGAGGTAAATCAATTTTTGAAGAAATGTATGCTACCGAGGAAGGACTTAGAGAATTTCTGAAAGCCATGGGTGGCATACAAATGGGAAATTTTATGGCTTTTGCTAAGAAGTTTGATTTTTCCAGTTACCATACACTTTGCGATATAGGAGGTGCTGGGGGATATCTTGCCGCACAGGTAATTATGAATAATGATCATATGAAATGTATTTCCTTTGATTTGCCTCCAGTAGGCCCGGTAGCAATGGAAAACATGAACAAGATGGGTCTGGGTGATAAAGTCGTTATTCAATCAGGAGATTTTCTCAAGGAAGACTTCCCAAAAGTAGATGTGATTTCTATGGGAAATATTCTACACGATTGGGGAATCCAAGACAAAAAAATGCTGATAAAAAAAGCCTATGATGCACTTTCAGAAGGAGGATCATTAGTTGTTATCGAGAATATTATTGATGATAATCGAAGTGAAAATGCATTTGGTCTAATGATGTCCTTGAATATGTTAATAGAAACACCCGAAGGGTTTGACTTTTCTGCGGCGGACTTTGGTGGCTGGGCAAAGGAAATTGGTTTTACACAAACCTCTGTAATGCAGTTAACCGGACCATCAAGTGCAGTAATAGCTATTAAGTAAATTCGCTAACACCATGTAGGACACAGCCGCCCCAAAGGGTGGCAATGCGCCATACATATAACGTTGTCAAGCTTATGCTGATGGCTATAAATTTAAAATCATATAAATAAAACTATTATTTAACTCTTAAATTTAAAAATTATGAAAACGAAGATTCACAGATTATCCCGCCTAAGTGGGAAGCACTTTAAAGATTCAATCATTAAAGTGGGTAAAAAAGCAAAATTGATTTCAGCGGTACTGCTGATTGCAACTTTATCTGCATCAGCACAAAAAACGAAATGGTCGTTTGATAAATCTCACTCGAAAGTTCAGTTTGATATCAGCCACATGGTAATTGCAGAAGTCTCAGGGCAGTTTCAGGATTATAGTGGCACCGTATTGTCTGATAAGGATGATTTTTCGGATGCGAAAATTGATTTTAGTATTGATGTTAAAAGTATTGACACAGACGATGAAAAACGGGATCAACACTTGCGTTCCCCTGATTTTTTTGATGCTGCCCAATATGCAAAGATCACTTTCAAGGGCAAGTCAATGAAAAAGGTTGGAAAAAATAAATACAAGCTCACGGGCGACTTTACTTTACATGGAGTAACAAAGACAATTACTCTGGATGTAACTTATGGTGGAACTGTAAAAGATCCATGGGGAAATATTAAAGCCGGATTTAAGATCACTGGAATTATTAACCGAACGGATTTTGGGTTAAAATATAACTCAATAATGGATTCAGGTGGACTCTTAATAGGTGAAGAAGTAACAATAACCTGTAAATTTGAATTGATCAAGCAAGCATAAAATTTCTATATTCAAAATGAATATAGGCCTACAAACGAGGCTGTCTCAAAAGTCCATTTCCCTGTCATCCTGAAGAATGAAGGATCTTGTTACATATTGATAACCAGCGAACAAGATTCTTCACTACGTTCAGAATGACAGGTTTTTTTACTTTGGAGATAGCCTCTTTAAGAAAGTTGGCGATAATATCCAAGTGTCGAATAATTTGAAAGTGGATATGGAGGCAATAGTACAGTTTGCGAAGCAATGACTATTGAACATAACTGCTAACTTATTTTGTCAACAAAAGTTATTATCTTAGTAGATGAGACAGAACCCGAACACTTTATAACTTAAAAAGGGCGGATAATTATAATCAATTAACACAAGTATGGAAACCCCAATGCTACATGATCCAAAAATGTCAATATTTGTTGTAGAAGATGATCCAATGTATAGTGGATTACTAACTGAGAAACTTGGAAATATTATAAATGTAGAGGTAAGAACCTTCAACAATGGAGAAAGTTGTTTGCAAAACATATTGAGGAAACCTGATGTTATCCTTTTAGATTACTATTTACCGGGCATTAATGGGTTAGAAACATTCAGAGAAATAAAGAGAGTGCACCCTGAAATATCCGTAATTTTTATGTCCAGTCAGCAAGACGTTAGTGTTGCTTTAGATTCTTTAAAAGAAGGAGCCTTCGGTTATATAGTAAAAGATAAAAATGCATTACCAATTTTATTTGATTACATCAAGAAAGCGTTTGATCAAAAAAGAATAAGGGAAGAATTAATAACCTTAAAATTACAATTGAGAGTTAACAAAGTAAAAATGACAGTTGTAATTATGGTAGTAGTTAGCTTACTTATTTTAAATTTAATATTGTATTATAATTTTATAGTTCAGGCATAAAGAAATACCCATAGATATCAATGAATCGTTAGAGTATTTTAATGAGGGTGTTGACATCAGGAACTTGTACTTGAATGATTATCTAATCTTGAAATTGACAATAGTTGCTCCTCTCTTTTAAATTCCTCTCAGCCTATTTTACAAAAAAGACTATAAAGGGAAAGTTGTTCAAATTATACCCATAAAAAACATAACAACCTAATAATAAGAATGTTATGTGTAAAATATGTGGGCGATGAGGAATTCGGATCTACAAAAACCTCTTTTTAGCAAATGCCTTACCTGATCCCGATTTCAGGTACCGTTCGAACTCATAAGCCTTGTATTTGTCAGAGAAAACAATGTAAGTGATCAATTCAACTGGAAGACGCGAGCGGGTATAATTGATCTCACCTTTGCTATGTCTGTGCTTTCGATCATCAGGATCATTCGTACAACCCGTATAAATTGTTCCATCATTGCATTTTAAAAGGTAGACTGACCACATAGTGAATTGGGAATTTGTTATTTGGGAATTGGAATTTATGGGCATTGCCGACAGAGGCACAGGTGGTTGTTCGCAGCTGGAACTGAAATTTGATGTAGAACTTGAAGCCCCTGGTACCGCTGAATTTTAACAGGTAGACTGAACTACTACCATTGTATTGAAAATTTATAGTTTGTGGGCATTGCCCACCGAAGCCCGGGTTTTTCCTGGAGATAAGATTTGATTGGGAACTTACAGCCCTCCTACGCTCCTCCTTTTAGTCGGAGAAAGAAAGAAAATGGAGATATGGGATTCAAACCTACAAAAACCGCTTTCTAGAAAATGCTTTGCCTGAGCCAGATTTCAGGTATTTTTCAAATTCGTATGCCTTGTACTTGTTGAAAAAAGTAATGTACGTGACCAATTTTACTGGAAGACGCGAGCGGGTATAATTGATCTCGCCTTTGCTATGCCTGTGCATCCGATCATCAAGATCATTCGCACAACCCGTATAGGTCGTTCCATCATTGCATTTTAAAAGGTAGACTGACCACATGATGAATTGGGAATTTGTGATTTGTGGGCATTGCCCACCGAAGCCCGGGTTTTTTCTGGAGATAAGATTTGA
>JAESTI010000348.1 GCA_016763665.1 Bacteroidia bacterium
CTTACCCTTTTCAGTATGAAATATTTTCGATGTATAATGCACAAGGTAACTTGCTTCAATTAGCAGTTGATTATTATGGAATTCGAGCAATCGGCTTTCCAATAACGCTAGCAACTTTTACCGTATTTGGTGTTTTCAGAGGATTTCAAAATACCACCTGGGCTATGTTCATAAGTATAGGTGGCGGAATATTAAACATAATACTGGACTTTGCACTAATATTTGGGATTGAAGGTATTATCTCACCTATGGGTGTTAAAGGTGCCGCCCTGGCATCGTTGATGTCGCAAATTGCAATGCTGGCTTCTGCTTTAATTGTTTTAAAAGTTAAGCTACCCCACTCTTTTGAGTTTTCTCTAATTCCTAACAAACACTTATCACCATTGGTCGGAATGACCTCAAATTTGTTTATCAGAACAATGGCTTTGAACATTACCTATTATCTAGGAAATATGTTTGCCACGGGATATGGGAACGCATACATTGCTGCTCACACTATTGCCATGAACATTTGGCTTTTCTCTGCTTTTTTTATTGATGGTTATGCTAACGCAGGGAATGCCATCTCAGGTAGACTTCTTGGGCAAAACAACATAGGTGCATTGTATAAAACAGGTATTAAGATCATTAAAATTAGTGTATTGATAAGCCTGATACTAAGTGCCGTTTATATATTACTGTACAATGTTATTGGTATGGCTTTTACTGATGATACAAATGTGAGGACAATTTTTTATTCAATTTTTTGGATGGTGATATTAACTCAACCCATCAATGCAATTGCATTTTCATTGGATGGTATTTTTAAAGGACTGGCCAAAGCCAAGCTGTTAAGAAATGTATTGTTATTAAGTACATTCCTTGTTTTTATTCCAACTATTTATCTTACAGATATGGCTAATATCAACCTCTATGCTGTATGGTTGGCATTTTTGGTTTGGATGATTGCCAGAGGTGGGTGTTTGTTTTATTACTTTAAGAAATGTTACGCAAGTGGTGTTACGACTTAAAAGTCGTGCTACTGCTAAGTTAATATAACGCGTTTTTCATTTTCTTTAATGATCCTGCCTATTGGTTGTGAAACAATTTCACTCAAGCCTTCTTCCGCCATGAGGCTATAAAAATCATAAAGGTCAGGTTCCCCAACTGCAATCAAGAGTCCCCCACTAGTTTGAGGATCAGCCAGTAATTGTCTTGTTCTTTCATCCACTTCGCCCACCTTGTGACCGTAACTGTCCCAGTTTCTGTTGGTTCCTCCAGGGATGCATCCCATAGTAAGATAATTATTCACGTTATGTAGGATTGGTACATTATCAATATTGATCTCTGCTGATACTGAACTACCCTCACATACTTCTATGAGGTGACCAAGCAAGCCGAAACCCGTAACGTCAGTAAGTGCGTGAACCGCCTCAAGTTTTCCCAGTTCTATGCCAATGCTATTCAAACATGTCATATTATCTATAGATGTTTGAAGATCCTCGTCCGTTATCACCCCTTTCTTCGATGCAGTGGACAAGATTCCTACTCCCAGAGGTTTGGTCAAAAACAGCAAATCTTTTTCCTTGGCTCCAGTATTGGTTTTTATATTTTTTTTGTCCGCTGTTCCGGTTACAGCCAAACCGAAAACTGGTTCAGGACAATCGATACTATGTCCTCCGGCAAGTGGTATTCCGGCCTCTTTGCATATCGCCCGAGAACCTTCCAAAACCTGTGATGCTACTTCCAGTGGGATTTCATTAATTGGCCATCCCAAAATTGCAATTGCCATTAGAGGGGTTCCTCCCATAGCATAGATATCACTGATAGCGTTGGCCGATGCTATTCTTCCAAAATCATAAGCATCGTCCACAATGGGCATGAAAAAATCGGTGGTACTGATCACAACCCGGCCATCATTTAGCTCCATTACCGCAGCATCATCCTTAGAACTATTTCCAACAAGTAATCCAGAAAATTCTGATTGTTGTTCCGAATGACCAATTATCTTTTCAAGAATTGCAGGAGATATCTTGCAACCACAACCTGCCCCGTGGCTAAACTGTGTTAACCGCACTTCTTGTGTTTCTGCCAATGTGCTCATAATAGTATTTTAAAATTATTTCTGCGTTAGTGGAGGCATCATTCTCTGGAAGTTTAATGTGGTATATGTCCTCCTTTTTCCTCAATGACATACCATAGGCGTACATTTTATCATAATATACCAGCATTATTTCTATCCATTTCTCATGCTCATTATTGTTCAAATGCTCAATGGCCAGGTTCATATTTCTGTTACCGAGTCGCTTTTCGAGTTTAGATGTTGCTTTGATGAGCTCCGCTTTTGGTAGTATTGCGTATTCTTTTGCTATCCGTTTTACACGTAACTGAAGGGACAATTCAACATCAATTACTCTGGCAGTTCTCATCTGCTCGTACAATTGGTCGGGAACTTTTAGTTTACCAATAAGCCGACTTTCATTCTCTATCCAGATAGGTTTATCACCACATAAATAGTTTAGTTTCAATGCCAACTCATTTTCAAACTGTTCATTAGTAGGCTGAGCTTTCATTTCAATTCCTCCATAGGCAGATCCTTTATGATTAGCTAAATCTTCAAGGTCTATTACTTGCTCACCCTTTTTCTTCAAAGCATGAAGTAATTCAGTTTTACCGGTACCTGTAGCTCCTCCCAGTATAATCAGTGGATACTGAATATTGAATTGATTCAATGCCCATTTTCGATAAGATTTGTAGCCATCTTTAAGTCTTGATACTGCAAAGCCTCCTTCCTCCAGTAACTCACTGAATATTTTGCTCCTCAATCCTCCCCTCCAGCAGTAAATATTCACTTTCTTGCTATCAACAGTTTCGCTTACATCCCGAAGCTTGTCCTTGAACTTATGTCCTACCAAATTATATCCTAATTCAATTGCTTCTTCTCTCCCTTTCGATTTAAAACAAATACCCACTTGCTTGCGTTCATCATCATTTAACATAGGCTTGTTGATGGCACCGGGAATATGACCTTGAGCAAATTCAGACTCGCTTCTAACATCAATTAAAGGCAAATTATTTGAGGATATAAGTTTATTAATGTCCATGGATCGGAATATGAAGCTAACACACTTCCTAAATTTAAGTGTATTTATTCAAAGTTATCAAATCTAAAGCATTACGGAAGTATTGGTGTATGCAAGTGGTGGCACGACTTGAAGTCGTGCTACCACTTAAATCACTTTAGAAATTTTTGGTTTTCTCCTTTAAAACTAACTTGGATTTCGTTTTGTTTGATAGAGATTATTTTCACCCCATCACTAGAAGCTCCATTTTGAACTATTTCTTCCCTTCCATTTACGCTGATGATACCTAGCAAATCACTAGAGTTTGGTTTTTTGAATACCCCTTTAAATTCAATTTTAGGCCATACAACTGGTTGCTTTTTTATTTGTCTTTCAACTTTCTTAACAACTCTAGGTTTAAATACCTTATCTAGAAAAGGATCTCTGTAATTCACATTTATGCTAAAAGTCTCTGCCTTATGAATGACTGAAGTTTTTTCTACTATTACGCTATTTGTAACGACTAATTCCTCTCCATCGCTAACCACATTCATTATATTATATAAAATTGCCCCCCATACAAAAGCACAAAGCGGAATTAAAATGTAAAGGAGTTTTTTGTTTTTCATTTTTATAACACACCCTTTTACATCCCCCTTAGTCCCCCTTATAGAAAGGGGGAATTACCATCAGGAGGGGAATGGATATCCTTATCAGATTTTTGATTTTATTACTTGTAAAAATATTTTAGCGATTAATTTTTCCTTTTTTGTTCTTCTATCCTTTAATAATTCATACTCAACAGACGAAATTCTTCCTAGTTTTTGAACTTGTTCTATTTTGTAAATCATCTCGACCAATTTGGTATACTTTCCTTCAACTTCTATAACATTAGTTTCGATATGATAACCATCAACTTGCTGTACAATTAGTTCGGGGAAAGCAAGTAAGGTTAGCTTATTATCCTTACATATCCTGCCAATACATTCTAGTAGATCATCCTGTCTATTCTCCTGATCAACATTCAAAAAAAGATGCTGATCTAGTTGATCTAATGTTTGATTGTATGTTGCAATTTTTTGCGGAGCTAAACTTGCTGATGTTAATTGTTTTTCCAGGCTGCTATTATCAAAATATAGATCAAATGTTTTTTCTACCGCAAGGGACCATGAAAGAAACAGCATCAGTGTAAATACTATTGATAAACCAATAACTCTTTGTTTGTATGAGTACTGTTTCAAATTCACTTATTTGGCTTTGATCTGTAAATTAAAATTCGATTTATTAGACCTATTCCTTTCAAAATTCTTTATGGATACTTGTTCCACCCAGTTCAGTTCTCGTAATAATTTTATCCAATTATTGAGATCGGAACTTTCATCGCACAATCCTTTTATTTCAATAATTTCATTATCGAACTTAAATTTTTTATCCCTAATATCATTTGAAGTTTGGAGTGGATTTATAGTAACCATTTGAAGTTTTATCTTTTTCGGAACTGTTGATCCTATCTGATCAGAATAATAGGAAGCTTTGGATTGTTTCAGCCAGTTTGAACTCTTCAGAAATTCTTTCTTTTGTTTTACTTGGTTTTCTAATCTACTTAGTAATTGTAATTGCTGTTTATGAATGGATAACTCATCATGCAATACCTGGTTTTGTTTATTAAAACTGTTAAACAGTAAAAAGTTAATCAGCAGAATAACTAAGAAGAAACCTAAACTTATTGCACCGAACACTTTAAACAACTTCTTATATTTCCAATCGCCCCTGGCTTTATCAACAATAGCTACTTTCGTAACAATATGTTCAGTTTTAGGAAATATAAATTGAAAAGCTGCTCCATAAGCAGTCAATACAGATTCCGGTATGTGGTTATTCCCAATATTCCAATTCTTATTTGATTCATACTTTGGGTTGAACTGGTAATCATTTATTTGTCTATCCCTATAATGAACATTATGATTTGCAAAACTTAACCTGAAATCATTTACAGAAAAATCGATATTTAACAAGGGTGCCAATGATAGCAAACAGAAAGGGCCAAATTCAATGGAAACCACCTCAAATTCTGCACTACGAAACTGGTCTAAAATAGCATTTATTAAATTTTTTCTTGCCAAAGAAACAAATACTGATGCTTCAGTAGAATTTTGATGTTGTACATAAAACTCATCTTTATTAGCATTCGGAAAAACTGATTGCACCAAATTAACACCTTCTCTTACTGCAACTTTTTTATGGATTATTCCTCTGCCATTAACCACTAGGCAAATCGGAGCACCTGGCGACACAATTTCTTTAAGCTCATCTAATGAATATAGATCGGTTCGTTGTGTATTTAGTTTTAGAAGATCATTATGAAGATTTATTTCCGCCACATTGAACTTGAAGCCACCATCCTCCATAATCACTAACTCAACACCAGCAACTGTATTGAAACCAATGAGCTGTTGCTTAATATTTCCTAATTTCTCCTTGATGGATAAATCCACAACTACAATCTATTAGTAAACTATGGTTGGCTTAATGAAGATATTCAACTTTGTGCTACGCTTTGATTTAGTTTTGCTACTGAATATCCATTTTAACACAGGAATTCTTGATAAAAAAGGAGTACCGGAATTATCATCACTTTGTTCAACTTCTTCAAGCCCGCCAAGCATTATCATCTCGTTATTCTTTACCCTAATAATTGATTCAAATTGTCGCGTTGCGGTAGCAGGTGGAGCATTGGTTGTTACTGTTCCTGTAAAATTAGAAAGCTCTACTTTTATATCCAGTGTTACCTGTTCATCACCTGAAACCAAAGGTTTGATTTGAATGGACATATCAGCTTTGGCCTCTCTAAATTCTTGCGTAACAATAGTTTGAGGATTTTGAGTCCCAATAATATTACTTTTAGTAACTTCATTGGTACAATAAAATTCAGCATAAAATATACTGCGCCAAAAGCTGTACACATTACTAATGCGGGATAAACCGAAGTACTAATTAGCTGATGTCTTTGAGTTATTTGCTTTGAATAAAATTCAGAAAGTTGCTCCAACACTTTTGACAACCGCCCTGTTTCCTCTCCTATTTGAATTGAATAATAATCATACGCAGAAAACTTATTTGAATTCTTCAGGGTAACTGAAAAACTCTCACCTGCAACAACTTCATCCAAAATGGCTTTAAAGATTGAATTCTTTTTTTGCGAAGATGCTGATAATTCAATGGCAGTTTTGATATCTATTCCTGAGCTTATCAAACTGCCTAACTCACTAAAAAAACTTTCCTTTTGTTTGATGGATAATTGTGGTGAAAATAGAGCAATGTCCTTGTTTAAAACAAAAAGTAATTTTTCAAACCATCTGGTTTTGTTAGTAATAGTTTTTAAATTACCTTGATTACCAAATTCATATTGCTTTAAATCTATTGTTTCCATTAGGATATTCGTCCCAAATTAAAGCGCGAAGATATCAAACATTGTTCCTGTGATATCCACAAACAGTCAACATGTTATCAACAACGCTATCATTAATGGTACACGAATAATTTCTACACAAATGATAATTAGCCACAATTTTTAATAGTTTTGTTGTCAACATATCAACATTAAAAAGTTTAACAATTAAAATACATTGACATGGCATCATTTGATATAGTAAGTAAAGTGGATCTGCAAACTTTGGATAACGCTATCAACTCAGCAAAAAATGAGATTGCAACCAGGTACGACCTCAAAGATTCAGGAAGTACTGTTGAATTGGATAAGAAGGAATTTACAATTCATCTACTAACCGGAAGTGAAATGTACATGGACAGCATTGAAAAGGTGATCGTTTCAAAGTTGGTTAAACAGCAATTGGATCCCAGCTGTCTCGATCTTGGTAAGCAACAATATGCTGCCGGTGATAAGATCAAAAAAGATGTAACTATAAAACAAGGATTAGACAGGGAGTTGGCTAAGAAGATCGTGAAAATGATAAAGGACACGAAGATGAAGGTACAACCTCAAATTATGGATGATATGATACGGGTTAACGGCAAAAAGCTGGATGACTTGCAAGAAGTAATCTCGTTATGCAAACAAGCTGAGTTTGACATGCCATTGCAGTATGTGAATATGAAGTAATAAAAGAGACTGCTTTAAGAAACTTATCAGTGATTTAAAATAACTTCTTTTCTGATAATTCCTTGTTGAGAGAGGATTTCTAAAAAGTAAATACCATTATTATATTCGGAGATATCTAATTGGTGAATTGTTGGTTTACTTATTTTTTCAGAATAAATGACCTGACCAATTGCGTTAATTAGACGAATTTCTTCAACTTTTAAGTCCCCAAAATCTACAGTCAAATTGTGTGTTGCCGGATTGGGATATATTATAATTTTGCTTGAGGGTAAAATCTGATCACTAATTCCAACTTCCTTAATTAGCACACTATCCTTAAAAGTATTTACGGTTAACTCCTGGCCAACACTATCTATTAATTGCACATTGCAAAATTCTATGGGTAACC
>JAESTI010000349.1 GCA_016763665.1 Bacteroidia bacterium
ACCTATCTAATAAAAAGAAAAGAGGTGGTTAACTAGCCGTTGCTAAAGTTGACCACCTCTTTTGCTATAGAAATAAGTTGAATTTTTAGTTCTTCTGTTCTTAATTGCTTTACTGAAGGGTGTCTCCCCTTAATCTCTTTTTCCCGATAAATTTTACTAATTTGTGTTAAATTGATTTTTATGAAGCAGTTTTTTCTCATAATAATGCTAATTGCTAATTGTTCATTGATAATTGGACAAGAATATGATCTCAAGAATTATCAATGGGAGGAAAATCCTTCAATTCATGAATTGACAGAAAGTGAAGCCAAGGAATCATACCTTGTTATGCAAGACAAGAGGGTGATCGAATACATTTATGATGAACAACAGAATTTGGTAATATTCGAAACACATCATCAAATAATACGATTGAATGATGACAGGGCGATCGAAAGTTATAATAAAGTGTATGTTTCGCTAAAAAATGTGATGGAAACAATTGCTATTCGGGCTAGGGCTATTTCTGCAGACAACAAAGTTGTTGATGTACCTCAAGATAATATCCTTGAAATGGAAGTAGGAGATTATGGTGCTTACAAGATCTTTGCTTTTGAAGGATTGAAAAAAGGAATGGAAGTAGAATACTTTTACACTTTGAAAAAATATGTTTCCTATTATGATCGAGAATTTTTTCAAAAAAATGCAATTGTAAAAAACGCCTCTTTTCAGTTGATATCTCCCGAGAACTTGATATTTATTTCTAAGAGTTACAACTCTTTTCCTGAACTTAAAGATACAACCATCAACGAAAAGAACTATTTGAGCGCTGAATTAGAAGAAATATTTGCTCGTGAAAAGGAACAATATGCTGTATATATGCCCAATTTAATGCGAGTGGAATATAAGTTTAGTCACAATGATCTAGTTAGAGATACCGAAGTACTCACGTGGGCTGATGGCGCTAAGAAGTTCTTTGAATCGATCAATGATACAGATCCTAAGGCACTGAAAAAAGTGTCTAAAATGGTATCTACTTTAAAATTAAAGGACCTGGAAGAAGACAAAAAAATAAGTGCAATAGATAATTACGTTAAGAACAACATCCTGGTGAGGGAGGATGTACCCTCATCTATGGAAACATTGTTGAACATTCTTAAAAATAAGTACACAAGCCCCAAAGGCATTGTGAGACTTTACGTAGCGATGTTGAACGAATCTGGTATTGAACATCAGTTGGTATTAACTACTGATAGATTTAATAATGTAAAGTTTGATGGCGATTTTATGAGTTGGAACTATCTTAAGTACTATCTGCTATATTTTCCAGGTACTGATAAGTTTTTAGCACCTACAAAAAGTGAATATCGCTACCCCCTAATACCACATGATTGGGCATACAATGACGGGTTGTTTATTAAATCTGTTACCATAGGGGATTTTAAAACGGGAATAGCAGAAGTGAATTTTATTCCAATCGCAGAGTATGATAAGAGCTTTAACAACATGGACATTACCATAGATTTTTCAAAAGGCTTTGATAACCTGAATGTAGATCTCAAATATTCTTTTGGGGGTCATCTGGCAATGTTTCTTCAGCCTGTGTACACATATCTTTCTGATGAAGATAAAGAAACTGCTGTTAAAGCGATCATGCAGTCAATGGGTGATGATGTTAAAATTTTAGAAAAGAGCGTATCGAATTATAGTATAGACCTGTCGCCATATAATGAACCATTTATTATTGAAGGCAGCGTCACTACTAACACACTATTGGAAAAAGCAGGCAGTGATTATTTGTTCAAGATCGGAAATGTAATTGGCAGGCAGGTGGAGATGTATCAGGAAACCAAAAGGCAAAACTCTGTGGAACTAGAGCATCCGCATAGCTATATCCGTAACATTACATTTGATATTCCTGAAGGTTATGAAGTGAAAGAATTAGATAAGTTAAAAATGGATATTTCCTATGGTGAAGGAGATGAAAAAGAAATGGTTTTTATTTCTGATTATGTAATTGAGGACAATCTTGTTAAAGTAAAACTTGATGAATACTACAAAACTCCTTCTTATCCAATAGAACAGTACGAAAATTTCAGAAAAGTGATAAATGCGGCTGCGGATTTTAACAAGATCGTCTTAGTATTTGAGAAGAAATAATTTTTACTCGTCAGGATTGAGCGATTGCGGAAGGTTACACATTTTTAAATTATGGAACTACTAAAAAAGTATATTCAAATGTACAAAGACAGCATTGAAAAGGAATCAGAAAAAGAAATTTCTTGGGAAGATGCTTCTGAGGGTGCGTATAACATGATGAGATTTACCGAAGTCATTTACGATTATGCAATAAGAGAAAATGAACGTAAATTAAAGTTGAAGAAAAATCCTAAAGGTTTTCATCTAGAAGGAAATGGATACTCTTGTTCTATATGTGGAGGAATAATCTCAAATGAAGAAACGTGGTATGACACGTTGGGAATAAAGTGTCTTGTGTGCCAGAAAGCCATTGATAAGAGAATAATCCCAGGTTCAGTGGCAAAAAAGGAGTATAGCTGGTACTCAAAGTATGATTTGGAAAGTAGCTTTAATATAAACAGTCATGTGATGAAGAAGTTTATCAAGGAAGGAATTCTAAAACCTCGTATTGTCCCAAATTCAGCTGGTAAGCCTCATGTATACCTGTTCCTTATCAAGGATAATAAAGACACTCTACCACCTAAGAAATTAATTAAGTCTCAAATGGTGAAAGAAATGGACAATGATGGTAAAGAATGGTTCCAATTGGAACCATGGTATAGATTTGTTGATCCACACAAAGCGTTGAAAGGATATAAAATTATGGATTATCTAAAGGTAGTTTATGAAGAGGAATAATTCCATCCGCAACTGGGTGTAGATTGTATAACATAGCCATTGTATCTACACCAAAATATTTAACTATCCGTTTCCGGAATTTGCTTTATAGAGATTACAATTGTCCTATATATTTTATCATGAGTAGTTTGATGGTTCTTGTCCCAAAAGTATTGGAAAAAACCTATGAAAAGTAAAGAGGCCGAAGCTGTATAACCGGAAACTCTTTCAAAACTGTTCCATAAGGTGATCGGTTTACCATTGAGTTTGACAACCTTTATTTTCAACAATCTTTTGCCCGGTGTTTGTCCTGCCCATTTCCACGTGAACATTGAAAAATAAAATAACCCTCCAATTGCACCAAAGAATAGCTTAAACTTTTCTAGTATTGTTTCCAAGAGTTGCATGAGTGAACTCGTTTTTGTTCCCTCGAGCATTGCAGTTAATTCTGCGGGAAATAAGAATCCATAAATGGTTGTTAACGCTAATATGATGGATACGAAAAAGACAACAAATATGAGAATGCGCACATATGCTTTCATATAGGCATGGAATTTTTTTCTAATAGTGTAATTCACTTCGTATTTTTCTAGCCTTTCATTTACTTTGTTCAGGGAACTGTCTATTAAGGTAGTGCCTTGAGTGATGGTACTTTTTGCCCTTTTTTTGACTATTAGAAAGATAAAAACAATCAATATGGCTATGTAAAAAAACTTAGCTGCCAGAAAGACGATCATCCAATCTAACGTATAGGCTATTACACGACTGGAAAAGGAGGCTAGCTTCACGCCTTGCAAGTCATCTGCCACTTGTAAATCGCTGAGATCAAATTGTTGTTTAGTCATTTATGTGTTTTGCTTTGTCAGCCCCGTAGTCACTCGGCTTTGCTGGCTGCCAAATATGAGAAACAGTAAAAGAGATCTACTTATCACTTAAAGGACAATGCTCTTTGAATAACTCTTGAACCTCGTCACCATACATTTGAGTGAAACCCAACTCCATTGCTCTTTGTAAATCTGCACAAGCCTTACTCATTTTTTTTTTGATCTAAATAAACCAAGGCTCTGTTGCGAAAAGCATAAGAATTTCCGGGATATGATTTGATGGACTGGTTGATATCCTTTAATGCTCCCGCATGGTCATTCAATTTGAGTTTGGCATATCCTCTATTGTTTAATGTAACAGCCTCATCCGGATCTAATTTTATTGCATGATTATAATATTCAAGCGCCTCTTCATATTTTTCGGCTTGGGCCATTCTAAAGCCAAGATTAATGTAACCACCTACAAAAGTGGAATCCACTTCAATTATTTTAAGTAAGTGCTTAATGGATTCCTCACTTCTGCCTAATTCATCCAGTATCATCGCTAAATTGTTCAACACATAAATGCTTGTTGAATCCATTTCAAGTGCCTTCGTGTAATCTCTGTAAGCCCCATCAAAATCCCTCATCATGGACCTGGAATTTCCTCTGTTCATGAGGTACATCTCTTTGATTGAATCCGCAGGTGCATGTTCCATTGCCTTCGTGTAATCTTCAATGGCTGATTCAGGTTTTTGTAATGAGTACAGTAAAAGCGCTCTTTCCCCGTATGCTCTGCAATATTTAGGGTCAATTTGAATTGCCTTTGTATAATCACCATAGGCTTCCTGGAAGTTATCTAATTCTCTATTCATTATTCCTCTATACATTAAATACTCTTTATTAGTTGGGTCGAGCTCAATTGCTTTTGTATATAGCTTTCGAGCAGCAGAGTATTTTTCTTCATCACGTTTTTCTTCGGCTTTTTTTGAGAATTCCTCAGCGGTTTGTGCAAAGGTTCCTTGATAGATCAGTAAAGGGACAACTAGTGTGAATAGGTATTTTTTCATCTAAATTTTATTAAAGAATTAATTATTCAACAGCAATATAAATTTCAACTTCAGCATTTTCAGGATCATGAGACTTTTCTCCATATACTTCAAAATCTACAGTGTATTTTCTAATAAATTCTTTGTTCCATATTTCTTTCCATGTGTCGATCACCGCATCAGGCATTTTCCCTTTAGCAGTGAGCTTTATGTATTTACCACCTTTGAAAGACTTACCAATTAATCCATCAGGAATAGTATCAAGTGAATTTACTTTACATCCAATAATTGCTGTGTAGGCACCAGTATGGTCTGTTTCATAATCCGTGTAAATTGAATAAACATCATTGTTTTTCTTATCTGGAATTTTTGACATAATATTTTGAGAATAGAATTTATTCCACAACTGCCCCATATCAGTCATAGCTTGGTTATTTTCATTAGTTGTTTTGACTGAGATTCCTATTACTTTGAATGAGTCTAATTTCATTTCGCTGTTCATATTTTTTGAATTGGAAACAAATGCAATTATAAACAAAGATAATGTGCAGAATAGTATTTGTTTTATCATCAATTTTAGTCTCTATTGTACAGTTATTAGAGGAATGAGTATGGGTAGAGATTTAGTGCCCAATTCATCATATTCAAGCCAAAAATTTCACTCCTATCACAATAATATCATCGGTTTGTTCCATCTCTCCACGCCAGTTTTCTATTTCCTCATTAAGAGCTTTTCGCTGGTCGATTATACTAAGGGGTTGAATTTCCGACAGTTTATTCCTGAACCTACGTGTCATGAATTTCTTATTTCTGTCTCCTCCAAACTGGTCAATGTACCCATCAGAGAATATGTAGAACATACTATTCTCAGGCATTTTTATTGTGTGATTTGCAAATTTTCTGTGATCTTCTAACTGTAAACCACCAATAGGTACTTTATCAGCCTTAATTTCCTTAAGTGTTAACCCTTTCTGCAAATTCATTTTCTTATTTATCTCAGCTTCCCCTTCTGTAACTTCACTTGTATCTGAAGTTATAATATATAACGGCCTGTGTGCTCCTGCATATTCCAAAATTCCTTTTTCCATATCCACTTTACAAAGTGCTATATCCATACCATCTCTTACTTCAGCATCTTCTTTATACTGCCCGAGGGCAAAACGAACTCCTTCATGTAAATAGTCTAACACTTCACCTGGCTTGGTTATATTTTTCTCCAATACAATTTGATTCAGCAATTCGTTGCCGATCATACTCATAAATGCTCCTGGTACACCATGTCCGGTACAATCTACAGCTGCAATAATGTACTGTTGTGTACCATTCCTTTTTAATTCAGAGAACCAGTAAAAATCGCCACTCACTATATCCTTGGGCTTATATAATACAAAAGCATTGGGAAGTGCCTTGTATATATCATTTTCTTTTGGCAAAATAGCTTCTTGAATCCTCTTAGCATATTTAATACTATCGGTAATGTCCTTGTTTTTTGCTTCGATAATTCTGTTTTGTCGGTTCACTTTTTCTTTCTCTGCAACAATCTCAGAGGTACGTTCGGCAATGATACGCTCCAAGCGCGTATTTTCATCTTTGAGCCTTCTGCTGTTTATCACAACAATGGTATAAATGATAAATCCCAACATCAGCATATAACCTGCGTAAGCACCAAAAGTCCTGTACCAGGGAGCTAAAATGGAAAATTGATAGGTGGCCTCCCGGCTCACATGCCCATAAATATCCCTTGCACGTACATGAAATATATAATCCCGCTCACCTAAGTTGGTATATTCCTTATCGGTTTTAGTAGTCCAATCAGTCCAGCTTTTATCAAATCCCTCCAACACATATTGATAATGGGTTTCTTTTTCATTGTCAAATGATGGAGCAGCAAATTCAAAAGTTATAGAATTAAATCCATATGGGAGGTCATGAACAAGTGATGCATTTTGTTCATAACTAGCTTTCATCAAAGGAATAACAAACGCTGAAGTATTTTTACCTTCAATTTTATCAAAATATGCACCATTAAATAACACGGAATCTTTACCTATTATTACCTTTCGGATCAGAGCCGAAAAATTCACCTTATAGTCTTTCACTATTATATCGTCCATGCGTATCAACCCTTCATGGCCACCAAACCAGGTTATGCCATTATTTTCAGGATAAATAACTGTAATTTTGCTGGCAATGGTTTTAGGAATTCTTAAAAAGGGCGTTACTTCCCAACTATATTTATCATTTTGCCCTGGCTTACCAACTGTTATTACTTCATTGCTCTTTAGCCACACATTTCCCACATCGTCTGTTACCAAAGGATAAGCAGGACGAGCTCCAGCTGCAAACAGAGCACCTAGAGATGAATCGGGTATGAATTTATTCTTCTTGTCTTTTGAGTATTTATACAATCCCCTGGTTGTAGAAATTGTAAAATGTTTTCCAATATTCACTGTCCATATCGGCCCTCCCGGTAAGTTTTGTTTCGTCCCGTATTTTTCAATAATGTACTTTTCGCCCCATTTGGAAATTTGGAAAGCACCTGTTTCTACTAAAGATTCGTTCGCTCCTCTTTTGAATTTTGAAAAGTTGATCCTTATAAGACCCTTATAAGATGTTCCCATCCATAAGTCACCATTCTCTGTTTCAACAATGCTTCTTATTTCATCAATTGCTCCCGGAAAACTTCCTTCGTCAATCCATTGGCCATCTTTAAATTTGATTGATGATATCCCTTGGCCCCCAATAAATATTCGAGAAGGATCTTGCTTAGACCGATTTATGGTAAAAGCATAACCCTTTCTTATCAATTGAGCAGTATTTTCCGAAATGGAATATACACCATCACTATTGGCAACCAATATCATGTTTCCTAAAATCTCATCGTCCATACAGGAGAAAAAATCCCAAGCACTGCTTGCAATACCCAATACCGGTTTAAATAATTTTCTGTTAGGAGAAAATGATATTTCGTTATCATCTAAATAAAAAACACCTTGAATGGTTCCTACAAACAATTGCCCATTATGCCGTATAATGGATTCTACATTTCCAATCAATCCGTAGTCTTCCGAAAATCTGGTAATTGGTGAATTAACTTCAACACGTGAAATACCTTTGTTCAAGCCCAGCCATAATCCATTTTGCCGGTCAGAGAATAGATTCAGGATCATGTTATCATTAACTCCGGATAATTTGTTAAGCGCTTGCAACAACTTTCCATTGGAGTCAATAACAATTACACCTCCACTTGTTGTTGCCAGTGCATATCTTTGCTTTTGAAATCCTCTTTTAACAGAAGGTAAAGTAATTCCATTATATAAAGAATGAAAAGAAAGTATCTGGTCTGCTTGTGTAGAAAAGGGCATAATGTTCCCTGAATTTTGTCCCAATGCAGAGGCACCTAATCCGCGGGAAAGGTTATTTATTTGTTTTGTAGAATTTATGAGATACAATCCTCGTTTTTCTGTCCCTACCAGTAATCTCTCTTCATTCTCATATGGCAATATTGTGTAAACCCTGTCATTTGAAAAAAACTCCCCGCCAGGTAAAAGCTGCAAAGAATCATCACTCATATATTTTAATCCAATACTCCTGTCAAGCATATAAATGGTGCCATTTACTAAATAACTTCTGAAGAATCTATTGGCAGGTTCCCAAACTTTAATATTTCCGTTTTGATATCTAAATAATTTATTGCTTGTTCTAAAGAACACTGCACTATTGACTGAAAATGCCTGCCAAACATCTGCAAATTTTCTATGTTTTTCTTTGATGTTCTCAATCAAGGATTTGTAAACTAATTCGCCTTTGTCGTTTGGTTCTAAGAAGCCAAAATCAGCCTGTGCCCCAACAAATACGGTTCCGTTATCATCAATACATAATGATCTGACTATAGTATTACTTGATAAAGGAATAGAACGCCAATAAACTCCAT
The DNA here is from genome assembly GCA_016763665.1 of Bacteroidia bacterium. The sequence continues at coordinate 8,622 of JAESTI010000349.1, forward strand.
CGTACTCTAATACCACTCCTCCATTTCCAAAATACATAACCCCTCTTTTATCCTGAGTAATTGCCCAATTTTGAGGACTAGCAAGGTAGGTTTCAGGTAAATAATTCTTTGAATAAAATTTACCTGATTGGGCAAGGCATACTTTATTGCTCAATCCAAAACTCAGCAGTATGAACAGACTTAAGGAACTTACTTTGACTACCTGTAAGAAAGTTTTGCATATGAAAGAGTTGTGTATCACGATGTTAGTTGCTTTCCTATAAAGATAATTAAATTCTTAATGTATGCTTTTTGAACAGTTAAGAGTTACAAGTTTCAATTAATAATTGAACATGATTCTACAGGTTTTCGTTACAATTAATTAAAGTTATGAAATATTATTGGTAAAATTTGCATTAAAAAAAATTAAATATTATATTGCAAGATTGCAGCTAACTAAAACCACCACTTATGAAAAGGTTAGGAAAACACATATTAGGGCTTATAATTCTAAGTCTTTTTATAAGTAATTCTTATGCACAAACAAATGTATACCAAGTATTGGCCTCATATGGAAAAGTACTTGTTCAAAAAACGGATGGATCACAATGGATACCTCTGGCTACCGGAAATGAATTGATTCAATCTGATTTGTTGAAAGTTGCAGAAGATGCCTATCTCGGCCTAATTGGAAACAACGGAAATACACTTGAAGTTAATAAACAGGGAACTTACAAAGTTTCTGATTTAACCGGTGGATTCAGCGAAAGT
>JAESTI010000350.1 GCA_016763665.1 Bacteroidia bacterium
ATTGTCTCTTCTTGATAATTGTTCATTGATAACCCTTAATTGATCTTTGCGAGCTTGCTCAGCAAGTATCTGTTCTTTCTCATATTCATATTTCATTTGTTGGCGGATGGTAGCTTTTTGATTTTCCTCGTTTACAATACTGTCCCGCATTTCTATTTCCAACTCATACATGGAAAGGGCATCTTTAAAGTTACCCTGTTTCTTGTAAACATCACTCAACAACTTTGCTGCCCTCTTCATATACTCCACATGTCCGATATTTCTAGATACCGCTAAAGCTTCCAATCCACTTTTCAACGCAGCGTCAAGCTGTCCTAATTTTAACTGCCAACTACCAATTCTTGAATAATCATCAGAAATTCTTGCTTTATACCCCAATTCTTTAGCCAACTTCAACGCCAACTCCAAAAACTCCATGCCTTTGTCTATACTATCTAAATTACATAGTATATTTCCAATATTATGATAAGAAACTGCCATTCCTGCTTTATCATTGATCTCTTCTCTTAACTTCAAACTAAAAAAATAATATTCCAAAGCCTTTTGATAATTATCGGGATCTAACTCTCCTTGCTTACAATAGCTAACCCCTATATTGTTATACGAATAAGCCATCCCTTCTTTATCATTGATCTCTTCTTGAATCTTCAAACTCAAAAAGTAATATTCCAAACTCCTCTTAGTCTCCCCTTGATCATCATAGATGCCACCAATATTGTGATAAGTGGAAGCCATCCCTTTTTTATCCTTGATATCTTCTTTAATCTTCAAACTCAAAAAGTAATATTCCAGGGCCTTTTCAATCTCACCTTGATCTTTATAAATATACCCTATATTGTTATACGCATCAGACAATCCTTTTTTAAACAACTTAATTAATTCATCGTCCACCTGCCCACTAGGCAAATTTAAATTAGTTTCTTGTTTTAGGTTTTTTTCACCAATTTTTGCCGAAACTTTCATCAAGATCAAAGCTGAATCTGGATCGGATAAATAAATATCGGTAGCCCACATACTCAAGGCATTTAGTTTATCAGTGTCGTGTTTAGCATTTTTGTAGGCAGAACGAAGTGAATTGATCTTGCTATTTTCTGTCATTTTGACCCCGCCAGCTGGTGGATCCAGAGTGGCAGCATTGACCAGGGTATCTTTTTGAGCGAAAATGTGGGAATGGGAAACAACCAATAATGCAATCATTAATGGCCTGATACCCTTATGCTGGTTCGAATGCCCCCCGGGAATTCGCCCGCTTTCAACCTTTACCAGGCGTTTCTTCAATTTCTCTTCAAAAAACTGGTGTAGGGGAAAGATCGCCCCTGCTAAAATTGCATTAAAGAGTAGTTTGTAACCTGGTGCACCTCCCGTCCATTCTTCAATGTATGGATCAACTAATATTAAGATAAATTCAAAGAGAATTAAAAAAGAAATGAAAATGATCGCATCTGCTGTTCTTGGAGAGACTTTCACAAACCCAAGTGCTATTACCCCCCCAAATAGAACCAGTAGCCCGATGAATATGGCGAAGTAATGCAGGCTATTTCTTCTTTTTAATTCTTCATTTTGAATTCTTAATTCTTCATTCTGAGCTTGCTCGGCTAGAATTTGCTCCTTTTCATACTCATATTTCATTTGTTGGCGTATAAGCTGTTTCTGGTTATCCTCATTAATAAGACTGTCCTGCATTTCTATTTGCAATCCATACAAAGTAAGCGCATCTTCAAACTTGCCTTGTTTTTTATAACCTCTTGTAATTAACTTCGCTGCCTTCTTAATATCATTTACATAGCCAAGTTTTTTTGCCAAATTCAAACTACTATCAGCGTAAATAGTAGCTTTCACCACATCATTTTTATTGAATAAACATTTACAAATATCTCTATAAAGCCAACATACATACTGATCATAATTCATCTGCTTATAACCTGATAAGGCCCTTTTGTAGTAATAAATGGCTGAATCAATTTCATTTATATAAAACAAAATGTTGGCATTAGAATAATAGCCAGACGCCATACCATATGAATCATTTCTTTCAAAATAATCTTTAGCAGCTTTCTTTAAGTATAAAATATAATTTAAGGAATCATCAAGTGCTAAATATCGAGTAGATATATTCCAATACCCATTCGCCAGATCAACAGCGTTTTCTTCCTCAAATATTTTTATAGATCTAAGGAAATATTCCAGTGCCTTTTCGTTTTCACCCAGGCTACTATAGATTATGGCAATATTGTTATAAGAATTAGCAATCCCTTTTTTATCATTTATACCGTCACGGAGTTTTAAACTATAAAAGTGATATTCCAGAGCCTTCTCCAATTCACCTTGATTCACATAGATGACCGCAATATTGTTATAAGAAACAGCTATTCCATTTGTATCTTTCATTTCCTGATCAATCTTTAAACACAAAAAGTAGTATTCTAATCCCCTTTCTATCTCTCCATGAGTTTTATACATAAAACCTATTTTGTTATAGGCGTTCGCCAGCCCTCTATTGAATATTTTTATAGCATTCAAAAACATTTCTCTTTTAAAATTTTCCTCTAAGTTCTTTTTTGCTATTTCAGCAGCCTTTGAATAGAGAATAAAAGCTGAATCCGGTTTTTCCAGATAGAATTCGTCTCCCCAAGAAAGTAGAGTGTGTATTTTGGTGGTGTCGTGGGTAGCAGTTTGGTAAGCTAAATTTAGATCTTCCGGTTCGGCAAACAGGCTATCACTCTTAACTTTGTTCTGTGAGAAAGAACAGAAGGATATTAACAGGAAGGTTGGTATGAATAAAAACACCCTCATCTCATAAAGATAGTGAATTTGCTAATTACAAGTTTACGATTGCACTCTGATCACCAACTATAACTCTTCCACATCCTTTTTATACTGCTCCATCATCTTGTTGATCTTTTTTCTTTGGGCATTGCTGATGCGTTTTTTGAGCTTCCTCTCAAAGAATTGATGCAATGGGAACATAAATCCGGCAATTCCCGCGTTGAAAAGTAGTTTGTAGCCGGGAGCACCTCCTGTGTATTGTTCAATGTGAGGATCCGCTAAAACCAGTACAAACTCAAAGAGAATCAGGAATGATATAAAGATAATTCCCTTTACCTCATTTGGTTTGATCTTAACAAAGCCTAGCATCAAAATACCTCCAAAGAGTATCAGAATACCTATAAAAATTGCAGAGTAATGTAAATTGTCTCTTCTTGATAATTGTTCATTAATAATTCTTAATTGTTCTTTTGCTTCGTGCTCCTTTCGTATTTGTTCTTTCTCATACTCATACTTCATCTCCTGGCGTATCAGTTGCTTCTGGTTATCTTCATTAACAATACTATCCTGCATTTGCACTTCCAACTCGTACATGGCAAGTGCATCTTCAAATTTGCTTTGCTTTTTATAAACATCACTTAGTAACCCCGCCGCCGCCTTCACATAATCCACAATTCCTATCTCTTTAGCCAATGCCAATGTCTCCAACCCACTTTTCAATGCTAACTCAACTTGCCCCAATTTCAACTGCCAACCACCAATTGAGGAATAACAGACAGCAATCCATGATTTATGCCCCAATTCTTTCTCCAATTCCAACCCCAACTCCAAATACTTCATTCCTTCATCTAAACTATCCAGTTTGCACAGTGCATTTCCAATATTATGATAAGAACCGGCTACCCCTTGTTTATATTTGATCTCTTCATAGATCTTTAAACTCAAAAAGTAGTATCCCAAAGCCTTTTCAACCTTCCCTTGTCTATTATAGATAATTCCAAAATTGTTATAAGACAAAGCCATTCCTTTTTTATCCTTGATCTCTTCTCTTATCTTTAAACTCAAAAAAAAGTATTCCAAAGCCTTTTCAATCTCCCCTTGATTATAATAGAAAATCCCAATATTGTTATAAGAAGTAGCCATCCCTTTTTTATCCTTGATCTCTTCCCTTATCTTTAAACTCAAAAAATAATACTCTAAAGTCTTTTCAATTTTCCCTTGACCATAATAGATAAGTCCAAGATTGTTATAAGAAGCAGCCATCATTTTTTTATCTCCAATATCTTCTCTTATCTTTAAACTCATAAAGTAATATCCTAAAGCCTTTTCAATCTCCCCTTGATTATTATAGCTCATCCCAATATTATTATAAGTAACAGCCAAATCTTTTTTAAGTTTTATTGTTGATCTTAAATCTGCAGTTTTGTTCAACTTTTCACTCAACAATTTCTCAAGTATTTCCACACTTTTAAAATTGTATTCCAGCGCATTTTGAATATCTCCTTTATCACCAATCAAATAAGCCACCCATGAATAACAATCTGCCATTTCTTCTTTTAAGCCTGCTTTTTCTGCTATAAATAGAGCCTTTTCACAAAATACCAATGCAGTATCCGGCTTGGATAAATAATACTCATCGGCCAATCCGAGTAGTGCTTTTATATTAGTAGTATCATTGCTGGAGATTTGGAGGATATGGGTAAAGGAGTCTACCTTGGCTTTAGCTTCAGTGGATAAATCTATTTTGGTAGATTGGCTTATTGGCAGATGCGTTAATTGGGTTGTATCACTTTGTGCGAAAATGTTGGAGTGAGAAATAACCAGTAATGCAATCATTAATGGCTTGACACTCTTGTGCCATTTTTTACGTTCTGTTTTAACTAACCGTTTCTTCATTTTCTTCTCAAAAAACTGGTGTAAAGGGAAAATTCCTGCTGCCATAATTGCATTAAAGAATAGTTTGTAGCCTGGTGCACCGCCTGTCCATTCTTCAATGTATGGGTCTAACAATACCAATAAGAACTCGAATAAAATAAGGAAGGCTATAAAGATAATTCCCTCCGCAGCTCTGTAACTTACATTCACAAACCCAAGCAAACTCACCAGTAAACCAATCATCAATAACCCAATAACTATTCCCGAGTAATGCAGGTTATTCCTTCTTTTCAATTTTTCATTCTTAATTCTTAATATTTCATTACGTGTTTGCTCAGCAATTATTTGATCTTTCTCGTACTCATACTTCATTTGTTGACGAATGGTAGTTTTTTGGGTTTCTTCATTTAAAATACTATCTCGCATTTCTATCTTTAACTCATACATGACAAGGGCATCCTCAAACTTACCCTGCTTTTTATAAACATCGTTCAATAAATGCGCTGCTACCCTCATAGATCGCACATGACCAATCTCCTTAGCTATCTCCAAAGCCTCTAATCCACTTTCCAATGCTGCATCAATTTGCCCAAATTTAAGCTGCCAATTACCTACTAAACAAGTAGTTACCGATACCCCTGCCTTATACCCCAATTCTTTCTCTAACTGCAACCCCAATTCCAGATACCTCATTCCTTCCTCAATACTATCCAGTTCACACAACTCATTACCAATATTATGATAAGAAGCAGCCATTCCTTTTTTATCCTTAATCTCTTCTCTAATCTTTAAACTCAAAAAGAAGTGTTCCAAAGCCTTTTCGATTTCACCTTGATTCTTATAGATACTTCCAATATTGTTATAAGAATTAGCGATCCCTTCTTTATCATTGACCTCTTCCTTTAACTTTAAACCCATAAAGTAATATTCCAAAGCCTTCTCAATCTCTCCTTGATCTTTAAAGATGAATCCAATATTATTATAAGAAGTAGCCATCCCATATTTGTCTTTGATCTCTTCATAAATCTTCAAACTCAAAAAGTAGTACTCCAAAGCCTTTTCAATCTCTGCCTGATTATTATAAATAAGTCCAATATTGTTATAGGAAGTAGCCATTCCTAGTTTATCATTGATCTCTTCAAAAATATTCAAAGCCAAAAACAAGTATTTCAAAGCCTTTTCAATCTCTCCTTGCTCATAGTAGATAAAACCAATATTGTTATAAGAATAAACCATCTCTTTTTTATTCTTGATCTCTTCTAAAATCTTTAAATTCAAAAAGTAATATTCCAAAG
>JAESTI010000351.1 GCA_016763665.1 Bacteroidia bacterium
AGCACATACCAATTGTGAGTTAGACGTATTATCAGAAGATAAAAGAGATGCCATATCCACTGTCTGTGACGAAATCTTAGATGGCAAACTGGATGACCAGTTCCCCCTTGTTGTGTGGCAAACCGGTTCAGGTACTCAATCAAACATGAATGTAAATGAAGTTATTGCAAACAAAGCACATGTTAACCTTGGAGGTTCATTAACAGATGATGAAAAGAAGATACATCCAAACGATGACGTGAATAAATCGCAATCATCTAACGATACTTATCCGACAGCTATGCATATCGCTGCATACAAGATGATCGTTGAAACTACGATCCCCGGAATAGAAAAACTAAGAGATACGCTAAAAGCAAAATCTGAGGAATATCAAAAAATAGTTAAGATCGGACGAACACATATGATGGATGCCACTCCACTAACACTTGGGCAAGAATTTTCAGGATATGCTTCTCAATTGGATCATGGTATAAGAGCATTGAAAAATACCTTAGACCATCTATCAGAAATAGCATTAGGAGGAACAGCAGTTGGAACAGGCATTAACACACCTCCAGGATATTCAGAACTGGTAGCAAAAAAAATTAGTGAATTTTCAGGTTTGCCTCTTAAAACAGCCGAAAATAAATTTGAAGCACTTGCAGCACATGATGCTATTGTAGAAACTTCAGGAGCATTAAAAACAGTTGCGGTAAGCTTAATGAAAGTGGCTAATGACATCCGTACTTTGGGGTCAGGTCCAAGATGTGGAATTGGTGAAATTATTCTTCCTGCTAATGAACCAGGATCATCAATAATGCCAGGCAAAGTAAACCCAACACAATGTGAAGCTATGACTATGGTTTGTGCACAGGTTATCGGTAATGATGTGGCTATAAATGTAGGTGGAGCTTCCGGGCATTATGAATTAAATGTATTTAAACCAATGATGGCATTTAACATATTAATGTCTGCACGCCTTATCGGAGATGCCTGTATATCATTTAATGATAATTGTGCTTTTGGAATTGAGCCCAACCATGAACAAATCAAGGAGAATTTAGAAAACTCGCTAATGTTGGTAACTGCTTTGAACACACACATCGGTTATGACAAGTCATCAGAAATTGCAAAAAAAGCTTATAAAGAAAACACTACACTTAGAAAAGCTGCTTTGGAACTTGGTTATGTAACTGATGAAGAATTTACAGAATGGGTAGACCCAAGCAAGATGATCGGTTCACTTTAACTGAATTAGTGACTTTAAGGATGCAACCTTAGTTTATTCGTCAATATCTTAATTTTAAGTAAGTATTGTTGGGGAGTTTTATATATAACCAAAATAATCATTTCACTCTTGATGTTTCCAAATATTTATCGTACCTTTGCTTTCCCATTTTTGAGGGGTAAAAGTTAATTTTTAAAACAATCTAAGTTTTTGAAAGTGAGCGAGTTAAAATACAAAACGGTTTCGGCGAACAAACAAACAGTAACCAAAAATTGGGTACTAGTTGATGCAGAAGATAAGGTTTTAGGTAGATTATCATCAGAAATAGCAAAAATATTAAGAGGAAAGAACAAGCCTAATTTCACTCCTCATTTAGATTGTGGTGATAATGTTATCGTAATTAATGCTGAAAAAATAAGACTTACCGGCAATAAGTGGGATAATAAAAAACACATTACCTATTCAGGCTACCAAGGCGGACAAAAAATAAAATCTTATAAAGAGATTTTGGATAAAGATGGCAGAAAAGTTGTAGAAATTTCCGTGAAAGGCATGTTGCCAAAGACCAAATTGGGAAGGGCCATTTACAGAAACCTGCATGTTTATACCGGAACAGAGCATCCTTATGAAGCTCAAAAACCAGTTAAATTAGATATTTAATAATCAAAATATTTTATAGATGCAAAGCACGAACGCTATAGGAAGAAGAAAAACTTCAGTTGCAAGAATTTATTTAACTAAAGGAAAAGGCAACGTAACAATTAATAGTAAGGGATTAGAAAGCTATTTTACAACAGCACAGCTACAAAGAGTAGTAAAAGAGCCATTCACAGTTACTGAAACACAAGACCAATTTGATATCAAAATCAATGTTGAGGGTGGAGGAATCACTGGCCAGGCTGAAGCAATTAGGTTAGCAATTTCAAGAGCTTTGATTAAGATCAATGAGGAAAATAAAACATCATTGAGGCAAAAAGGATTTTTAACCAGAGATCCTAGAATGGTTGAAAGAAAAAAACCCGGATTGAAGAAAGCCAGAAAAAGCTCTCAATTTAGTAAACGATAATTTTCAAAATTATAAACCAACAAAAAGTATAATATGGTACAAGCTGATTATAAAGAATTATTGGAAGCAGGAGTTCACTTTGGACATCTTAAGAGAAAATGGGATCCGCACATGTCTCCTTACATTTTCATGGAGAAAAACGGTATCCACATTATTGATTTAAACAAGTCAAAAAGAAAACTAGATGAAGCAACTGCAGCACCTAAGCAAATTGCAAAATCAGGAAAGAAAATACTTTTTGTTGCTACAAAAAAACAAGCCAAATCTATAGTGGAAGAAGAAGCCAAAAAGGTAAACATGCCTTTTGTTACTGAAAGATGGCTTGGAGGTATGTTGACCAACTTTGCGACTGTAAGAAAGTCCATCAAGAAAATGAACAATATTGATAAATTGATGGCAGATGAAGCAACTTTCGAAAACATTGCAAAAAAAGAAAAACTTATACTTACACGAGAAAGAACAAAATTAGAGAAATTGCTTGGTGGATTTGCACAACTTAACAGGCTTCCTGCAGCATTATTTATTGTTGACATTAAAAGAGAACACATTGCAGTATTAGAAGCCTTAAAGCTAAACATTCCAACTTTTGCAATGGTGGATACCAATTCTGACCCTAGAAAAGTAGATTTCGCTATCCCATCAAATGATGATGCGGCTAAATCTATTTCCTACATTACTGGAAAAGTTACCGATGCTATTGCCGAAGGATTAGGCGAAAGGAAACAAGACAAAGAATTATTAGAAAAAGAATTATTAGACGCTAAGGAAAAAGAAGAAGAAGAAAAAATAGAAGTAACAGAAGATTCTGTTGAAGCAACTACTGATCATGAAATTGAGGCAAAACAAGAAGATGTAGTGGCAGAAACTCAGGAGAAGAAAGAAAAGAAAAAAGCAGATACCAAAGGCTCAAAAAAAGTAAAAGCTGACTCAACAAAAAAGAAATCTGCTAAAGCAAAAACTACTAAGAAAGAAAAAGAATCTGTCTAATATTATAATACAAAGAGAATAATGGAAGATACCATGACCAAAATAAGCGCAGCTGAAGTTAATAACTTGAGAAAGCAAACAGGGGCTGGCTTGATGGATTGTAAAAATGCTTTAGTCGAAGCCAATGGCGATTTTGAAGAAGCCACGGTAATTTTAAGGAAACAAGGGCAAAAAATAGCTGCCAACAGAGCAGGCAAAGCAGCAAGTGAAGGTGTTATTATTGCTAAAACTACTGCTGATGGCAAGAAAGGTGTAATGATCGAGTTGAATTGCGAAACTGACTTTGTTGCAAAAAACGAAGAGTTTATCAACTTTGTAAATTCAATTGCCGATGTATCTCTATCTCAAAACGCAGAAAATCTTGATGCAGCTAAGGCTTTGCATATTGATGGGCTTTCAATTGAAGAACGCTTAAATGAGCAAATGAGTAGATCGGTGAAAAAATTGAATTTTCTTATTTTGAATCACTAGAAGGAGAAAAAGTTATAAGCTATATTCACCCAGGCTCTAAACTTGCAGTTCTTATTGCATTTAGTGCTCCCTCTATTGATGATGAAACCAGTAAGGATGTAGCTATGCAAATTGCAGCTATGAATCCAATTGCAATTGATGAAGATGGAATAGATCAGGCAACCATTGACAGGGAAAAAGAAATTTTCATGGATCAGATCAAGCAAGAAGGTAAACCTGAAGAAATTGCTGAAAAAATTGCTTTAGGAAAATTGAACAAGTTCTTTAAAGAGAATACATTGATCCATCAGCAATTTGTCAAAGATAATTCAAAAACTATCAGCCAAGTATTGGCAGAGGTTGACAAAGAACTAAAAGTTACAGGATTCAAACGAAAATCTATAGGAAGCTAAGTGATTAAAGAGAGAACATTGTTTCTCTCTTTTTTTATGCCATTTTTTTTAAATTATATTACTTTTACACACAATTCCCTAATCCATAAATCAAATGAAATACAAAAGGATATTACTTAAATTAAGTGGTGAATCCCTAATGGGTGAAAAGGATTTTGGTATTGATTACTCAGTAGTATCCAGATATGCCAGCGACATCAAGGAAGTAGTAGATAAAGAAGTAGAAGTTGCTATTGTAATTGGTGGTGGTAATATATATAGAGGTTTGGATTCAACTAAAAGTGGAATTGACAGAGTTCAGGGTGATTACATGGGTATGCTGTCTACGATGATCAACAGTATGGCTCTTCAAAGTGCATTAGAACATCTTGGCATCTATACACGTCTGATGTCAGCCATTAAAATGGAACAGATTTGCGAACCTTTTATTAGGAGAAGAGCTGTACGCCACTTAGAAAAAGGCAGGGTGGTAATATTTGGAGCAGGAACAGGTAACCCGTATTTCACAACAGATACTGCAGCATCTTTAAGGGCCATAGAGATTGAAGCTGATGTTATATTAAAAGGAACCAGAGTAGACGGTATTTATACTTCCGATCCAGAGAAAGTATCGGATGCCAGTAAATACGAAAATATTACTTTTTCAGAAGTATACGAAAAAGGGCTAAGTGTAATGGACATGACAGCTTTTACTCTTTGCAACGAAAATAAATTACCCATTATAGTGTTTGACATAAACCAAAAGGGGAATTTTCTTAGAGTAGTCTCCGGTGAAAATGTTGGCACACTTGTAACTGATTAAAAACTGAAGAGTAATTTGATAATTTGATAATTTTTCAATCTTATAATCTTACAATCTTATAATTAAAAAATGGAAGAAGATATTCAATTATGTTTGGAGGATTCAAAAGAATCAATGGATAAAGTAATTCAGCATACTGCTCAGGAATTATCTAAAATAAGGGCAGGGAAAGCATCCCCGGACATGTTAAATGGTGTTGAAGTTGATTACTACGGAACAAATACTCCATTAACCCAAGTTGGCAATATCAACACCCCTGATGCAAAGAACATCATTATTCAACCCTGGGAAAAAGATCTGTTGAAACCAATTGAGCAGGCCATTATTGAAGCAAACCTTGGATTTAATCCTCAAAATAACGGTGAAACAATCAGGATAACAATTCCTCCATTAACAGAGGAAAGAAGAAGAGAATTTGTAAAAACAGCAAAAACAATTGCCGAAAACGGTAAAGTATCCATTAGGAACGCCAGAAAAGATGCCAATGATTTTATAAAAAACTTAAAAAATGACGGCATGAGTGAGGATCTGGCAAAAAATACTGAAGATACAGTTCAGGAAATAACCAATACTTATATCAGTAAAATAGATGCTCAACTAAGTTCTAAGGAAGAAGATATTATGACCTTATAACGAAAGTCTACGCCCATACTTTTGTTCCTTCCGTACAATTCCGGCAAATATCAATTTCCTTTCTGGATTTTAGTAGTGATGCCCTAAATTGATTGTACGCATCACTTTTCCATAACTTACCAAACCCTTCCGATTTTAAATCCCCCAATTGATGATGTGCATCTTTATCAAAACAACATGGTACTACCTTGCCATCCCATGTTATGACACAGGAATGCCACATTTTCCAACATTCATTTAATAATTTATTTTTGAGATGATACTTTCCATTTCCGTTGAGTTTATATCTTGAAAATTCATCGATCGTAGGAATTAGGTCATTGCCATTCTCATAATCATAAATTTGTGCTGTTTTAAACTTTACCTGATCCACACCTATTTCCTGAGCCAATTTCTTGATCTCTCCAACTTGATGCTCGTTGGGTCGCACGACAAGAAACTGAAAAATAAGATGTGGGGTATTTGAGTTTGCTTTCCTTTTCGCCTTTATAATTTCTTTTGTTCCCCTCAATACTTTGTTCAAAGTGCCTCCTACCCTATACTGTTCATAAACCTCCTGTGTAGTGCCGTCTATTGATATAATTAATCTATCCAATCCTGAAGCAACAGTCCTCTCTGCTATTTCTTTAGTCAAATAATGGGCATTGGTAGATGTACAAGTATAAATACCTTTGCCAGAAACGTATTTGACCATGTCCAAAAAGTCAGGATTCAAATAAGGTTCACCTTGAAAATAAAAAGTCAGGTAAAGCAGATCCTTATATAATTGATCTATGGTTTCTTTTAAGAGATCCATTTTCAACATCCCTGTTGGCCTTGTAAACCGTCTCAACCCACTGGGACATTCAGGACATTGTAAATTACAGGAAGTGGTTGGCTCTATAGATACGCTAATAGGATTACCAGAATGGAAATTGCTTTTAAGTGATTTTGATACATAATAACTACTCAGTAACCTAAGAGCATTGACTGTTCTTCTGACAGTTAATTTGCTTAGAAAATTGACATTGTCTTTTATTTGCACGGTATTCATTTTCAGTAACTACACTAATTAGCGCCTTAAATTTGACATCCAACATCCAGTATCCAACATCAAAAACTCAGAGAAATAGAAATTTTATTATATTTGCGCCATTCAAATTCAACTTTAATCAAAATAATCAAATAAATCATCGAAAAACAAAATTTTAGTCAAATGAAAAAGATCAAATTTTTATCATTGCTTGCTGCCGCTTGTGTATTTCTATTTGCAGGATGTAGTAAAGATGAAGGACCACAGGAATA
>JAESTI010000352.1 GCA_016763665.1 Bacteroidia bacterium
AAAACTAAACAGGTAGCCGATATTACATGGTTAATTGAAAAAGTAATGAACGGCTTTGATTGAGGTTCTGTCAGAATCCTATTTGTTAATTATTAACTCCCAATAGCCAACATCAATCCATTTTTCAAATTTATAACCTACTTCTTTAAAGTGTGCTACTTTTTCAAATCCAAGTTTTTCATGTAAGCCTATGCTCGCCTCATTAGGAAGAGCTATACCTCCAATTACAGCATGGAATTCCAAATTTCTTAGTTGTTTTATTAATTCTATATAGAGCATTGAACCCACTCCTTTTTTCATTTCACCTTGTCTGAGATAAACAGTGCTCTCAACTGAATGCTTATATGAACACCTTGATTTCCATTCACTTGCGTAAGCATAACCTGATACTTGTCCGGCTTTTTCATATACCATCCAAGGAAATTTTGAAGTACTATATTGAATTCTTTCTCTCATTGCTACAACTCCAACTGGTGTTTCCTCTAAAGTTACAGTGGTATTGAGAATATAGTAATTGTATATTTCGCTTATTTCGTTAGCGTCTTCCGATTCAGCTGGTCTGATCATTTAATTCTAAATTCTTGGTTTGACTTATTCAATAATTAAGTTTTCTAAAAATACTTCATACACTTTAAGTGATTTTTCATAAATGTCTTCATATGTATCAAGCATTACCACATAGAAAATATCACCTTCGAATCTGTTAAATGTTGAATTAAGTCTATAATATGCCAGTTTCTTTTTCTTTCCCTCGGGTATCTTAACAGGTATTTCCAATTCCAATCCTGGATACTTGGGATAATTCTTCGTAATTCCCATGAATTGCAAATGCCCACCGCCTAAATCAGTATACATGGAGGTGTCTTTTATTTCATATGATAAATTCGGATTCATTGAATTAAATTGATCATGTGATTTCTTATCGGGATACTTGCCAACCATTTTACTTGAGTAACCATCAATTGTTTCTCCTTCTTCTGGATTATGCATCATTACCAATATGGAATAAGTTACCTCTCGACCTTCATTGTTTGTTTCAGCATTAGGAGTGATCATGATGTAAGATGTTCTATTGGTGTATTTCCCGAAGTTCAGATTCCAGGTTGAATCAACTGAAAATTTCAGTCCCAAGGCTCTGCTTATAAACGTAGACATTTCTCCTTCTTCCTGATAACTCCAAAGATCTTCTACTTCATACTTAGCAGATGGGTCCGGCACAACCAACCTATCTCTAACTGTCTTTCCTAAAACCTGATCAAAATATCCCAACTCTCCTAAAATTGCGTTAGATTTTTCCATACCATATATACAATGGCTGGGCATGTTTGCCAGTTGAAAAGCAAAGGCATATTCTTCCCAAAATTCAGAATCAGTTATGTCATTTCCCATCGACTCTGCAATTAAGAAATACTTAACAGAAGAATCTTGAACCGCTGAATGGGCAAAATGGTTTCCTAAGTACCAATATGCTCGAAATTCGGTTGGGTTAATTTTTATTGCTTCTCTATAGGCTTTTACTGAAACTTTAAATTGATTTTCATCAGCAAGGTTATACCTGAAATGTGCGATGACTCCTTTAAGTAAATATTCTTCATAACTTTTAGCTTTTTTACAAACACCAGCAACTGATTTAAGTCTTTTTAAGCATTTATTTTTAGGCTCATCATAAATCCAGGTGGGTGACCAATGATTAAACCAAGTCTGATTATTAATAATAAAATCCAGATCATCCTTTACTTCTGTAGTAAATTTGACTTTGCTAAAATCAATTGAATTGATATTCGGGAAAGTTGTCTGGAAAAATAATAGTCCAAATGCCAATGATAAAATTCTCTTCATTTTTATAATTTTTAATCTTCAAATCGTCATGATCAACATATCTATTAATGAAGTTTGGTTTATCAGATATGTTTTATTTCCTTGTCAGCCGAATTGAATAAACTAAATCATCTTTAAATTCAATTGTAATTGGGAATGGTCTATAATCCCACATTTCACCTTGTATTTCCTGCACATCATGTTTTGAGCTTGGTAATCCTAGCTTTTGTTCCACAAAGGAATGATGGTCCCCAAGCCTAATGGATGAGAATGAAATTTCCTCCAATAGTCTGATGCCGGTTAACTGAATTGATGTTATCGAATTTTTGTTAAAAGTAATAGCAAAATATGGATATGATTCACCATCAGTCTTTAAAAGATATACTTTCGTTTTACTTCCTTCATCATTTTCTATAGTTCTATACGGATTACCATAAATACTTTCAATTTTTGATAATGAAGTACTAAAGTCAATATTTCCAAAGCATAAACAAGGCAAATAACCATCTGCCTTTTTATCTGTTATGCACATAGGTGCTCCAGAAGAAGCATCGAATTCATTTATCCTGATCTTATTAATAGTTGGTTTCTCCAATGATATTCTTTCATAAGTATCTTCATTTCCCTTTGAATCAATTAGAATCATTTTTTCATTATTGATCTCCTTTAGCAAATATTCTGTGATTTTATTTGACTTCATAGCTGTTTCAAAAGGCTTGATTGCGAATAAAACCTTCCCATTCTCAACCTTATAATATCTGAATATTTCTGAAATCCTTGATTCGGTTCCCATAATGTTAAGTTGCATTTTATATTCTGTATCATCAAAATATGCCGTGCCTTCATAATTTGAAACAACCCACTTCCAGGAACCTATTATTAATTTGCTATTCTGACCAATCAATATTATTGGTGATAGAAATATAGCTAAGACCAGTAATCGCCTTTTCATTCTTTTATTCTAATAGTTCTCAGGATAAAAAGTGGATATCAGTTCATCGGGCGTAAAAGTAATTATAGTCACTTGGATAGAAAAGAACATTTTTAGGGCATTGTACAGAGTTTTGGTTCAGTATCTAAAAAGCAAAATAACTATTAATCAAGGGTACTACCCTACCAATAAAAAATAAAGCACGTTGTTTATGCGTTTTATTCAATACAATGAAGAGGAGAAAGTTTATCACAGGAGTTTTAGGTGTTGGGACAATTGGGATATTAACCGGATTATACACCTGGCAAATCGAGCCATTCTGGCTGGAATTCGTGGAAATATCCATGCGACTAAAGAATCTGCCCAATGAATTGACAGGAAAGACTTTAATGCAAATCAGCGATTTACATGTAGGAAATAGATTTAAAAGAAGTTACTTAATTCAATCATTAAAGAAAGCACAAAAATTTAATCCTGACTATGTAGTTTATACTGGAGACTATGTATCCTATGAATCAACAGAACAGTATGATCAATTAAGGGAAGTATTAAAATCTGTAGTTAAAGGCAAAATTGGAACAGTTGGAATTTTAGGAAATCACGATTATGCTCATAATTGGTCTCAACCTGAAGTGGCGCAAATAATAACTGAAATTGTAACTGAATCAGGCATACAAGTACTTAGAAATGACAAGATAGAAATTGAGGGATTAAATTTAATAGGGCTCGATGATTACTGGGGAACCAATTATTATCCTCAAGATATTATGTCCAAAATAGATCATGATGCGGCAAATATTGTCTTGTGCCATAACCCGGATGTAATGGATGAACCTATATGGAATAATTACAGAAGTTGGGTTTTGTCAGGCCACACTCATGGAGGACAATGTAAGCCTCCCTTCTTAAATCCACCAGCGTTACCTGTTAAGAACAAGAGATATACTTGTGGTCAATTTGATTTTGCAGATGGAAGAACGCTTTACATTAACAGAGCACTAGGGCATCTTTGGCAAGTCAGGTTTAATGTTCGGCCTGAAATAACGATTTTTACACTTGAAAAAGGGTAGTAAACAACTAGCACAAGCGGACCCTTGTGCTAAAATCAGCTCGTGAAATATGTAAATAGTCTTTCTACCTTATTTATTGCATCATTCCTATTTTCAGCAAACTCTAAA